>JAFSDX010000245.1 GCA_017436025.1 Thermoguttaceae bacterium | reverse complement strand
CCGTCGGAGCGTTTTCTTCAACCGGAGCGTTTTCCTCCGTCGGAGCGTTTTCTTGCGCCGGAGCGACTTCCGCAACCGGGGCGGCTTCCTCCGTCGGAGCGACTTCTTGCGCCGGAGCGTTTTCTTCAACCGGAGCGTTTTCTTCAACCGGAGCGTTTTCCTCCGTCGGAGCGTTTTCTTGCGCCGGAGCGTCTTCTTGCGCCGGGGCGGCGTCGGTCAAACCGGCGAGTTCCGACAACCAACGGGCGCGCGCAAGTCGACCCGGATCGGTCGGCGTCGAACGGAGCAAACCGACGGCGCTCGCCGTTTCGCCGCGACGTTCTAAAACGCGAGCGAGAAGATAAGTCGTTCCGACGCGCCAAAGATCGTCGCTTCCTTGACGGCGCGTTCCGTCTTGCAGATGAGCGAACGCGGCGTCGTCGTGTCCGGCCGCGTCCGAAACGAGCGCTAAATAGAATTTCGACGCGGTTTTGGAAAAATGTTTCATTGCGAGTTCCGCTTGGAGGCTCGTCGCCGTTTGGAGAGCGAATTCTTGCAATTCTTCTTGCGTCGGCTCTTGACCTTGACTTCGCGCCCATTCGACGTATCGAGCGACCGTCGCCTCCGTTTTCGCCGGAATCGCGCGCTCCTCTTGACGGAGCAAACGGTCGGAAACGCGCCCCTGTTGGAGCCAATACGCAGCGCCCGTTTCGTCGACAAAATTCCCCTTTAAATAAAGGACTTTGCCTTTCCAAAGAGACGCGACGTTCGCGCCCGTCGCGCCGTCGGAAGCGGCCGCGTCGGTTTCGTTCGCCGGGCCGCTCGCGCTAGAACGGAATTTACCCTCCGCGTCGACGATCGTCGACCCGCTGGCGAACGCGTCGTCGGCTCGGTCGCTTTGGCTGTCGGAAACGTCGAGGTTGCCGGACGCCGCGAGCGCGTAAACGTAAGGACGCGTCAAAATCTCCGACTCGAACGGGAAGAAAATTTGCTCCAACAGCGCCGCGTTCGCCGCGTGCAAACGCTCGACGCGAACGACGCCGGCAAGCTCCGCGATCCGAGTTTTTTGCGATTCGAACGGCGTCGCGAGGATCGTCGAAACCGCCCAGTCGAATTGTTCCGTCGCGAGGGCTCGCTCCGACGTCGCGAACGGCGAAGACGGAACGAGCGCGACGACTTCGCGGAAATGCGCGGAATTCGCCGGGAAAGGCCGCTCCGGCGAGTCGAGGCGGCGGAGAATCGAATCGTCCGCGGCGACTTGCGACAACGTCGCGATTTTGGCGAATTGGAGACCGCCGTCGAGAACGAGCGCGTCGTCGCCCGGCGCCGGGATCGGGAGACCGTATTCCGGCGAGAAGAGGTAAATTTCGCCGTCGATTCGAACGCCGACGATCAGCGGGAAGTCGGTCGGAACGTCGACGGCGGGGCGAACGACGAACGCGTCGAGACGGTGCTGGCGCAGCAATTCGATGAAAACGAGCGCGCGGTCGAAAGGCGTTCCGCCGCTCGTTAAGAGCGTTTGCCAAGGACGTTGAGCGATCGGCCCGGCCGGCCCTTCGACGGGAAGCGTCGCGACGACGTTGACGACCGACCAGTCGAACAGGTTGAGCGCGATCGCCAAGTCGTTTTGACTTTTGCCTTTAGCCCAGTTGAAAACGTTGCGGAACCAAACGCCTTCCTTTAAAAAATCGGCGTCTTGAGGCGAGAACGAGCGAGCGTCGAGGCGCAAAACGCGCGAAAATTCGCCGAGACCCGTCGCGAGCGTTTCGAAGTTGTAAAAGGGCGAATGTTGGAACTGGCGAATTTGCGTTTGGAACGTTTCGGTCGCGTCGGCGAATTGGAACTCCTTCGCGGAAGCCAGCTTGCCGCGCAACTCTTCGGCGAACGCTCCGAAACGTCGCAACGCGTCGGAGTCGAGTTTTTCCGCCAACGCGTTCGTTTGGGTCGCCGCTTGTTCGACGACCGCTTGCAGTTCGTTCGCGTCTTTTTCGGTCGGCGCGCCGTTTTCGTCGAGAAAGAGCGCGACGAGCCGGGCGCCGTCGCGAGCGACGTCGGCGAGCGCGGACGTTTCTTCGGCGAGCGCGGCGAACTCCGCGTCCGGTTCGAAGTCGGGCGAAGGGGGCAAAGCGGCGAGCCAACCGTCGAGCGGGCCGAGCGCGCCGCGCAGATAATTGGAGTCCGGGTGATTTTCTTGCTCTTCGGCCGCTCGAACGACTTGCGCGAGCAGTTTAACGTTTTGCTCTTGATGTTCTTGTTGCGTCGCGCGTTGGTGAACGCCGTGTCGCGTCGAAGTTTCCGGGTTGCAACCGACGTTCGCCGTCGCGCAGCAAAGGAGCGTCGAAACCGTCAACGCCGAAAGAAGAGTCGACGGCGTTTCGACGGCGCGGCGTAAACGCGACGTCTGAAAGGAAAAAGAACCGAAATATCGCATCGAAAAATCCTCGGATTGGGAAACTGGGCTATTTAAAGGGGTTGGGAAAAACGGGGGGTTAGGGGAAAATGAAGGGAGGGGCGAAGTGGGGAAAAGGCGAGCGACGTTGCGAAACAATGCAAAACAACGGCGACGCTTGCGCGAACCAAACGGCGGCGGTTCGCGACGTTTCCTTCCTTTAGTATACGTCGGCGACGCGCTTTTGTCCAGCCCCGGCGTCGCGCCGAGTTGGGAAATAGCGACGACGTTTTTCGCCGCGAAAACGAGAGCGCCGACGTTTGAAAATCGATAAAAACGTTTGGAAAATCTTGCGGCGTCGCGAAATTGGGGAAATCAACGGAGTCGAAACGGGGAGTCGAAACGGGGAGTCGAAACGGGGAGTCGAAACGGGGAGTCGAAACGGG
>JAFSDX010000244.1 GCA_017436025.1 Thermoguttaceae bacterium | reverse complement strand
CGGCGGCTCCGGCGATCGTCGACGCGGAAGCGAAACGCAAATATCGGGAAAAACGTTGCTTGGGTTGCATTGGAAAGGTTTCCTTTCAAACAAACGCCGTCGAGGCGAACAACGGAAAACGAAAGTAAAACGGAAGTTAAGGAAAAAGCGGAAAGCCCGTCGACGCCGCGCTCGAACGCTTTGGAACGAAACGTTTCTCGGCGGACGAACGGGCGAAACGGCGTCGGCGGAAAACGGGGCGTAAAACGCGTTAAAGTCGCTATTTAGCGGTTCCGTTCGCGACGTTTGGGAAGAGCTGTTTCAACGTGTCGCCAATTTCCGGCGCGTCGTCGCGATTTTTCGGGCGCTTCGGGTAGGCGGCGAGCGTTTTGCCGTCGGCGTCGACGAGAACCCAACCGACGTCGATTCGAAGTTGCGCGAGCCAATTTTCGGCGGACGGCGTCGGCGCGACGGTCGGAATCGCGTCGTTGTAAGTTAAATATTGTTCCCGGTTAGCGGCGACTTCGACGGCGTCGGCGGGCGAAAGCGTCGAATCGGTCGAACCGGTTGAATCGGTCGAATTCGGATTCGCGGCGAGGCGAACTCGTTCCGCAAATTGGCGCGCTATTTCGAGCGGCGCGGCGACGTAACGAACGCGGCGCAACCCGGCTTTTGCGTATTCGTCGAGCGTCGCGACGTCGAGCGGTTGACGGAGACGCGGGACGCCGTTAAGGTCGACGCGAACGATTTCGACCAAAACCGGCGCGCCGCGGTAACTCGCCCAATCGAAAGGCGTTCCGTCGACGAGGCTTCCGGAAATTTCGACCGGGAAACCGTCGAAACGCGTTTTGAGTTCCGCGTTGCGAACGGCGGTTTCGAACGACTTAAAATGCGTTCGGTTCGTTTCGTCTTCGTCGTCGGCGAGAACGGCGCAAACCGCCTTGCGAAGCCTTGTCGCATATTCGTCGCCGACGCTCTCGACGCGGAGCGCGAGATACGACGCGCGATTGCCCCAAGTTTCGTGAAGTTCCCAAGGAAGCGCCCCGTCGTCGGCGCGTTCGGCGATCTCGTCGAAGAGTTCGTTGAACGTCGTTTCAAGTTCCGGCGAGGGCGACGTTTCGGGGCGAACCGTCGAACGATAACGGTCGGCTTCCGGAAGGTCTTTTCGCGCTTCGTTGACGGCGCGTTTCAGGCGCGCTTCCAAAAGGCGATATTCGACGAAAGGTTTGCGGGCTTCGTCGATTTCCGACGTCGCGTCGCGAGCGGTTTCGGCTTCGAGCGCCGCCTTCAACTCCTCGACGTCGCAAGAGTTAATCCAACGAGTAAAGTACTCGAAGCGTTCGAGCGGGCTCAAATCGTCGGCGTAAGCGACGCGCCGCGCGAGCGTCGGAAGCGTTTCGAAGAGGCGGTCTTCGAGGTCGCGCAGGTCGCAAAGGCCGGCGTTGTTGTAGTTTCGAAGGGCGTAAGCGGTTTTTTGCGTCTCGTTGTAACGTTCAATATAAAACGCGCCGCTTTCCCCTTGCGGAACGTCGAGGAGTTTTTTGACGGCGGCGACGTCGAGCGCGGCGGCGGCTTTGCGTTCCGCTTCCCGCAAAAGCTGCGTCGTCGACTCTAAGTTTTTGTGAATAATCGAGATAACGTCGTAGTCCGCTTCCGCTTCTCGAGCGCGTTTTTCGGCGGCGAAGAGTTTTTGAACGCGCGCTTGATAAAGTTCGACGCTTTCCTCTTGCGGGCGGTCGGCGAGGAGTTTTTCGACGTCGGCGAGGTCGAACGGCTTGGGCGTTTCGAGGCAGTCGAGGATTCCGGAGCCGTATTTAACGCGTTGCTCGACGGAATCGACTCTTTCTCGCAAGTAACGAACGCGCCCTAAGTTAGGCGCCGACTTCGCTTTTTCGTCGGCGAGAAGTTGAGCGTAAGAGTCGCGCAGTTTGACGAGCGGACGTTCCCCGAGCGGCCCCGGCGCGACGCTCGCCCAGTCGGCGTAATAGCGACCGCGGATTTCGGGCGGGAGTTCCGGCGAGTCGATCAAGCGACGAAGCGTCGCGGCGTAAGCGGCGGAGTAGCGCGCCGGAACGGAATCGGCGGGCGCGTCGACGAACCCGGTCGGCGTCGGAATCGTTCCCGGGAACATTCCAAAAGCGAGCGCCGTAAACTCTTTGGGAGCGCCGCTTGCGCGAGCCGCGGCTTCCAAATTTTGCCGATATGACGCGGAGTAACGGAACCATTCGCCTTGAAGCTCGGCGGCGCGTTTGCGGTAAAACTCGACCGACTCGCCGTCCGGAATCTCGAAGAGCGAAACGTTAAAGTCGGCGAACGCGGCGTTTAAGTCCGGGAGTTTGAACGTTTGCGCGTCGGACGTTTCGGCGGACATTTCGGCGGACGCGATGGCTTGCGACGCGGCGTCGTTAGTCGGAGTCGGCTCGTCGGCGAAGAGCGGGAAAACGGGGAAAGCGGCGACGACGGCGAGCGTCGCGGCGGCGTTGAGGCGTTTTCGTCGGAACATTTTTCGTCTCCTTATTGGTCGGCGTTTTTCGGTTGAGTTTGTGTAAATCGTTGATAAATAATCGGCTGGAGATGGACGGGACGGGCGTCGCGACGCGGCGTCGTTACTTGCGTTCGGCGACCGGAACGTCCGGGAAGAGGCGGCGCAACTCGTCGGCGATTTCCGGCGCGTTTTCGCTTTCCAACGTTTTCGGCGACGTCGCGAGAACTCGACCGTCCGCGTCGAAGAGAACGCCGAACTCGACCCAACCGAGCCCGTGTTCGTAGGGCCAAGAAAGCGGAGCGGAGACAAGATAAGCCGAGGCGAGCGTCGAACGGTCGACGCCGAGATTGGGCTTAAATCCTTGCGCGCGCATCCTTTGAATCGCGTCGAATTCGTCTTGCAAATATTTTGCGGATTTTTGGGCGTTTTCCAATTCGGCGTAATATCGAACGACTTTCAGCCCGGATTCGACGCACTTTTGAATGAATTGGCCGTCGTAATTCGGCGCCCAATTGTCTTGAACGGCGCCGGAAACGATCAAGACCGGCGCGCCGCGGTAACTCGACCAATCGAAAGGAGTTCCGTCGAGGTTGCGCCCTTCGACCGGAATTTCGGAGCCGATAATTTCGCCCCCTCGAATGCGGCGTTCGAGTTCGCGAAGAACGCGGCGATCCGTTTCGTTTTCGGAGTCGGCAAGCGCGTCGCGGAGGTCTTTGCGAAGTTGCGTCGCAAGCGCTTGATAATCTTTGTTTTGGAGACTTAGCGCGAGATCTTCCGCCCATTCCGCCCAAGAGAGCCCGAGAACCCAAGGGATCGCGCCGCCGTTCGCAAGTTCCGCGATCGCGTTAAACGCTTCGTCGAAAAGCGCTTGCGCTTCCGGCTCGACGGGCGGGTTCGGCGACGCGCCGAAGACGGCGCCGCGTTCCGCTTCCGGAAGGGTTTTGCGCGCTTCGGCGAGCGCGTCGGCGAGGAGTTTTTCCGCCAACGCCTTTTTGACGTAAAGTTCGCGGCAAGCGTCGATTTCCGACGTCGCGTCGCGGGCGATTTCGGCGTCGAGCGCGGCTCGGAGTTCCTCGGCGTCGCAAAAACGGAGCCAATTTTGGAAATACTCGAAACGTTCGAGCGGCTCCAACTCGTCGGCAAACGCTAGCCGCTTGTCGATTTCCGGAAGCGTTTCGGTTCGGAGACGAACGTTGATCGCGTTTAAATCGCGTCCTTCTTGACTTTGCGCGAGTTTGGAAACTTGCTTTCGAACGGTTTCCGTTTCTTTGCGACGTTCGAGATAAAACGCGGCGCTTTGGCCCGCCGGAACGTCGAACAGCGGTTTAACGGCGTCGCGGTCGAACGCGGCGACCTCCGCTTTTAACGCTTCCGAACGGCGTTTGTCGAGTTCGGCGAACGCTTTTTGAACGCGAGAAGAGAGCGTTTCGTCGGGCGCGCCGCCGTTTTGTTGCTTGGCGAAGACGCGTTCCGAATAGGCGCGATTCAGTTCGTCGCGGCGCTTTTGGTAAAATTCGGCGCTTTCGCCTTCCGGAATGGCGAGGAGTTTTTCGAGGTCGGCTTGCTCGACCGTTGTTTGCGACCCGGCGTCGTCTTTAATGTAAAATTCGTAATGCGCGATAACGCCGCTCAGCCAAAAGACGCGTCCTAAGTCGAGCGGCGACTTGGTTTTTTCGTCGGCGAGTAGTTGGGCGTAAAAGTCCCGCCTTTCCTTGTTCGACCGTTCGCCGAGCGGGCCGTCCAAGGCGCGGAGCCAATTTTGGTAATATCGACCGCGAACTTCGAGCGGAAGTTCCGGCGCGTTCGCCAAGCGCCCGTATAAATCGGCGAGCGCGACGGCGCGTCGTCCCGGAACGGAGTCGGCGGGCGCAGCGGCGTAACGCTTTCCGTCGTAAACGGTTCCGATCGGCGCGTTGGTGATTAACGTCGCTTGATTGAACGCTTGTTTCGGATTGCTTTTGCGCGCAAATTCCCGTTGTTGGGCTTGATAAGGGAAGGCGAGGCGGTTCCATTCGCGCTCGATTTCGGCGACGCGCTTGCGGTAGAACTCGACCGACTCGCCGTCCGGAATCTCAAAGAGTGAAAGGTTAAAGTCGGCGAACGCGGCGTTTACGTCCGGCGGCGCGAGCGTTTCGTCGGCGGGCGCGACTTCGGTCGCGACGGCTTGCGACGCGGCGTCGTTTTCCGTCGTCGGCTCGTCGGCGAAGAGCGGAAAAACGGGGAAAGCGGCGACGAGCGCGGTCGTCGCGACGGCGTTAAATCGTTTTTGACGAGACATTTGCGGTTCCTTGTCGTTGAGGTTAAGTCGGTTTGTTCGATTTTTTAAAGCGTTTAGGCGCGCGGGCCGGATTTTATTCGGATTTTATTGGGGCGCTTTTTTGGCGGCGGCGAGACGGGCGCCGAAGTCGTTGCGGAATCGCGCCGCGACGTCGCGGTCGAGATTTTGAACGCGTCCCGCGAAATCTTCCGCGACCCGAGCCCAAGAACCGCCGAGTTTCCAAGCGATTTCGCCGTCGTCGACGCGCTCGAGAAGTTCGATTTCGATTCGCGACCATTCGGCTTGCGCTTCGGGCAAACGGAGGCCTCGTTCGGCCGCCGGTCGTTTTAACGAAGCGGTTTCGAGGTTGCGGAGTCGAGCGCTTAAAATCGCGAGTTCGACGCAAGGCGTTCGCGCTTCGTCGGTTGCGTCGACCGCGTCGCGAGCCGCTTCCTGTTCGACGACGTCCTGTAATCGGTCGACCGCTCCCGAGTCGGCGAGTCGGTCGACGGCGCGTTGGAAATGCGCGAAGCGTTCGGACGGCGACGCGTCGTCGGCGTCGGCGAGGCGGAGCGAAACCTCGGTCGACGCGTCGTTTAGCGGGCCTTCGAACTCGCCTAAACCTTGCTTGTCGGCGAGGAGGCTCCCGTCGACGACGAGAAGCGCTTTGCGAATTTCGGCGAGTCGAGCGCGGTAAAATTCGGCGCTTTCGCCTTTAGGAACGTCGAGAAGTTTTTCGACGTCGGCGGCGACGAGTCGCGGGGCTCCGACGCCGCTCTCGGAGCGATAAAAATGGAGTAAAACCTCTTGTTCCGCGAGTTCGAGCCGTTCGCGCAAAAAGACGGCGCGCCCCAAATCGACCGGCGTTTTCGACTCGACTTCGGCGAGCTTTTGAAGGAGGAATCGGCGCGTTTCCCGAGGATAGATTTGCCAAATCGCCGTTTGAGCGTCGATATAAGCGCGGAATCCTTCGTCGCGACGCATCCGTTCCAACTCTTGCGATTCGGCGACTTTAAGCGACGCGCGAAGAACGACGTCGAGGGTTCGCGCCGAAACGGTTCCCGGTTTCGCCGGGCGCCAAAGGCGAGCGTCGCCCATATGGAGAACGCAGCCGAACGGCGGCAAAGCGGCCTTCGAAACGTTGACGCTCGGGGTTCCGCAAAAACCGTCCGGCTTCGCCGACGCGGCGGCGTCGCGAGCGTAACGGTTTTTAAGTCGAACGTCGCAACGGAGGCGCTCCGCGAAAAGAAGCGCCAAACGGTCGTCGTAAAACCGCGCGGGGGCGCCGTCCGGAACGTCGAGAAGCTCTTCGTTGAAACCGATCGCGGCGTAAGGGTCGTCGGACTTCATAATCTCTTCCGCCGTCGG
>JAFSDX010000243.1 GCA_017436025.1 Thermoguttaceae bacterium | reverse complement strand
TTTCCCTTCGCCATACTCGCGTCGCGCAACCCGCCGACGTAAGAATAAGCGACCTCGTCCGCGACAAAACGTCGCACGTCCCAAAGGAAGCGGTCGGACGTTTCTTGATCTTTCACAACCGTCCCAAAATAAACGGGTAAGAACGGCGTCGGGTCGTAACCAAACGACTTCTCGAACTTCGCGGCGAAATCGTCGGTGAAGTTTTGCCCGCCGACTTCGTAACTATCGAGAACGATCGTCGAGAACGACTTGCCGTCTTCCGGGCCGAGCGTGTCGATCAGCTTGCTCATATACGCGTCGAAGTGTTCTAAAACGCGCTCTTTGCTCATTTTATCGACTTCGTACCCGGTCGCTTCCGGGACGGCCGGCGCGTTCGTCGTTCCGGTCGGCGTTACACCGTATCGCTCGACGATCCATTCGCCTTCCGGAACGTCCCAAGTCAAGACGCCGTCGGCGTTTAGTTTGTCGGTCAAGTCGACGACTTTCGTCGGGTCGACGGCGAGCGACGCGTCGTCGATTTCCGGCGACGGCGCCCATTGGTATTCCGTCCACATCGGTTGCGGCGTCTCGTGCATCTTCGCGAGCGTTTTGTCGTAAACGGCGGCGACTTTCGGCGCGGCGCTCAGTTCGACCGACGCGATTCCGGCGCCGTTGCGATCGCTCGTTACAACCAGTTGAAATTCGGTCGCTTGCGTCGCTTCGAAAGCGGCGGTAACGGGCGCGTAAGGCATAAAGCCGACGTTAATTTCCGGGTTGTAACGGCTGATTTTAAACTCGCAAATCTTCTGCGACGTCCCGTCGATTTTCGCGAAAAGCTCGGCCTTCCCGGCGATCGGGCTTTCTTTGAAGTCGAGCCGAACGGCGCGCGCGGTAAACGGTTGCTCCGACTTAATTTCGATCGTCGCCGGTTTATTCGCCTGCAGTTCGAAAAAGCCTTTTTCCGGCTTGCTAACGAGCGTCGCGGAGTAATCTTTCGGCGCCGGGTACGCAAGGACGCGAACGTCTTGATACTCGTCCTTTTTCTTGCTTCTAAACTCCGGTTTCGGAAGCGCTTGCGCGAACTTCGCCGGGCCCTTGACGACCGTTTTGCTCGACGTCAAGTAACGCATCGCTTGGTTGTGTTTAACCCAAGGCCCGCCCGATTGGCTCCAACCCGGCGAGTTGAAAATCCCCATCTCGACGTCGAGTTCGGACGCGGTCTTAAACGCCGCTCGCACCGTGTCGTACCACTCCGGGCTGAAGGTGCGCACCGAGCCGCGCGGCACATTGTCGACGCCGATGTCGCCGATGTACGCCCGGTCGATCCCAACCGACTTCATCGCGGTTACGTCCTTGACGGCGCCCTCGGGGGAAAGATTGCCGGAAAGCCAATACCAATACGCGCCGGTGCGGACGGCCCCCTCCGGATTTTGAAAGGTTCGAAGCAGGTCGCCGTCCCCGAGTTTCGTCGGAAGTTGGTTCGTTTCCGGCGGCATTTGGCGGGAAAACGTCAGATTATTCGCTCGTTCCTGCGCCAAAGCGCCGTCCGAAATATAAGCGACAAGAGCGCCGGTCGCCGTCGCGCCCAATACCGCCGCGCCGAAAATCGCGTCCCAAAGAACGCGACGCCGTTTTTGTTTCAACATATAAACGTCCTTTCCTAAACGTTTTCCGTCGTTGGCGCCGCAAAATCGCGCGCCCGCCGACCGAAAATCGAGAATCTGAGCAAAAAGGATAAACCAGGCAAAACACGCCGACTTTAACGCTTAAGCAACGCAACCTCCAAAGTTAGCGTCGACGGCGCCGTTAAAACGCCATTATACCAGACGCGCCGCCGCGGCGTCCAGCGTTTTTTCGAAAAATTCCGCAAAAAAATTTTTTCGCGACCTTGCGTTCGCCGCTTTTCATCGCAAAACGCCGTCGTTTGAGAAATTTTCCGCGCAAAAAAAGTTTCGCGCCCAAAAAAGTAATTGACTCCCCGCCGCGCCCGCCGTATAATATAAAGGGCGATTTCGGGCTCGACGCCGCGCCCGTCGCCCTTGCCCTTCCCAATTTTTTCCTTAATAAAGGAGCCCGAGATGTCGCGCTTGTCCCCCGCCCCCAACGCTCAACGCGTCTCCTCGTCCGACGTTTACCCCTTGGCGTCCGACGCGCCGCTTCCGTCGTCGCCCGACGCGAAACCGTCCGACGTCCGCCGAGAACGCGCTTCGAAACGCCTAATGTCGCTCGACGCGTTGCGAGGGCTGAATATGCTCTTCATTATCGGCCTCTCGGCGGTGATCGTCGACCTCTGCAACCTTTGCCCCGGCGACGTTTCCGACGTAATCAAAACGCAAATGTCGCACGTCGAGTGGAACGGAATCCGGCACCACGACACGATCTTTCCGCTCTTCCTTTTCCTCGCCGGCGCCTCCTTCCCGTTCTCGCTGGGCAAAGCGCGGGCCAACGGTCTCCCGACTTGGCGAATCGTCTTAAAGGCTGTATTTCGGGGACTTGCGCTCGTCCTGCTCGGCGTAATTTACAACAACGGCGTCAACTTCGACTTCGCGAACCTGCGATACGGCAGCGTTCTCGGACACATCGGACTTGGTTGGATGTTCGCCGCGCTCCTCTTTATGTCGTTGCGCCGGCGTTGGTTAATCGCGCTTTCCGCCGTCGTTTTGGTCGGATACTGGCTCGCGCTGGTTCTGATTCCCGCGCCGGACGTCAACCCGCCGGAAGCCTTTACGAAAGCGGCGTTTACCGAACGTTGCCAAAATTTGTTGACGCCGGAAAAATCGGAGTCGATTCAAAAGAACCTCTCGATGGAAGGCTCGCTCGTCGGTTACGTCGACCGCTCCGTTATGCCGGGCAAACTTTATAAAAAAGTTCACGACCCGGAAGGTTTCGCGTCGACGCTTCCGGCGATCGTAACCGCTTTGCTCGGAATGCTTTTCGGTTCCGTCCTGCGCTCCGACAAAACCGGCGAATATCGCAAAGTGTTGACGCTAATCGGTTTCGGCGTCCTCCTAACCGCGCTCGGCGGCCTTTGGAACGAAGTTTTTCCGATCAACAAAAACCTTTGGAATAGCTCGTTCGTCTGCTTCGTCGGCGGTTGTTCCGCGATCGCGCTCGGCGTATTTTATTTAATTATCGACGTTTGGGGACTGCGACGTTGGGCGTTCGCGTTTGTCGTCGTCGGCGCGAACCCGTTGGCGATTTACCTTGGACGTAAATTTTTCGACTTGAATCATACTCGCGACTTCTTCTTCGGCGACGCGATAACCCGTTTCGTTCCGGAGACTTACCAAACGCTTGCGACCTCGTTCGCCGGGCTTTTGGTAGGTTGGCTAATCCTCCTTTGGCTCTACCGCCGCCGAATTTACATCAAAATTTAGCAATCTCGCAACCTTAACAACGACAACGCTTAACGAACATGAAAGGCGACAAATTTGACCGACGCTTGGCGCTTAAAAACGCGAACGTTCCCCCTCGACCGCCCCGTTTTGGTCGGAATTATCAACGCGACGCCCGACAGCTTTTCGGACGGCGGGCAATTTTCCGTCGACGCTAACTCCTCGTTCCGCGTCGACTTAAACGCCGTCCTCGACAAAGCGCGAGCCCTTATCCGCGACGGCGCGTCGATGCTCGACGTCGGCGGCGAAAGCACGCGCCCAGGTTCGGAGCCGGTCGGCGAAGCGGAAGAAATTCGCCGCGTCGTTCCGGTCGTAAAGGCTTTGACCGACGCGTTTTCCGTTCCAATTTCGATCGATACGTATCGCCCCGCCGTCGCCGACGCCGCGCTCGAAGCAGGCGCCGAAATTGTCAACGACGTAAGCGCCGGTCGTTACGTCGCTTCGGAAAACCGTTTCGCCGACGAAGACGAAACCGACTTCCCGGAAGAAACGGCGGACGTCGTTCGACGACGCGGCGCCGCCGTCGTGTTGACGCATATGCGCGGTACGCCGAAAACGATGCAAGTCGCGCCGCGATACGACTTAGGCGTTTTTAACGAAGTTTTCGACTTTCTGCGTCGGCGCCGCGACCGCTTCGTCGAACTCGGCGTTTCGGCGGATCGAATCGCGCTCGACCCCGGCGTCGGCTTCGGCAAAACGTTCGAGCAGAATTGGGAGCTAATCCGCCGCGCCGCCGAGTTTTACGCGCTTTCGCAACCGCTTTATTACGGCTGTTCGCGCAAGCGCTTTTTGATCGAAACGTTGCGCCGCGCCGTCGCCAATCGCGAAAGCGAAACGACGCTAACCTCCGAAATTAACGCTAATTATGAACCGTTCGAACCGGAAAATATCGCCGAGCGCGACGTCGCGACCGCCGCGACGACGGCGTTCCTTGCCGAACGCGGCGTTCGTATTTTCCGCGTTCACAATGTTTTACGCAACTCCGTCGCGCTAAAATTCGCCGAATCGCTCGCCGGTTCTTGCGCTAACGCCCCGCCTAACGCCGGAGTTTGCCGCCGATGAGTTTCAGCTCAACGCCTTTAAAATCGACGGTTTACGTCGTTGGAACCGACGAAGCGGGATACGGCCCGAACTTGGGCCCGCTCCTCGTCGCGGCGTCGTGTTGGACGCTCCAAACGGAACGACTCGGCTCCGTCGAAGCGTTGCGCCGCGCGTTTTCGCCGTCGCCGGAATCGTCGCCCGAACCCATTGCGCCGTCGAACGTTAAAAAACCGTCGAAGCCGCGACGCTCCAAGAAGAGCGCCGACGTTGACGCCGCGTCGCTCTTCGATTTTTTGCCGCCCGACGACGAAACGCTAAACGCGCCGTCGTTCGCAAACGCCGCTCCAAACGTCGACTCGGAAATCGACGTCGTGTCGCGCCGAATCGACGCGGTCGTTCCCGACTTAAACGATTCTCTTGCGGAACTTTGCGCTCGTCGCGGCGTTTTCCCGTTGGCCGACTCGAAAAAATTATACGGCCCGTCGAAATCGTTGGCGACGCTCGAGCGTTCCTTTTGGCTTGCGGTCGGCTCGACGCGACGAGTTTCGCAAACCGTTGACCGGGCGCAACTTGCAAACGTCGCGACTTGGCGTTCGGCCCTCGCGCTTCTTAGCGGCGAACCCGTTTCCGCCGACGCGGCGCCCCCTTGGGAACGCGACGTCGATTTCCCGCTTCCTAGCGACGCTAAAACAGGTTCGCTAAACAACTTAAACAACGCGTTTACGCAAATCGACGCGACTTTCGAACGCTCCGGCGTTTCGCTTGTCGACGTCGCCGCGCGCCGCGTTCAACCGTTGGAATTTAACAACTTAATAACGCGTCTTGGCTTAAAAAGCGACTTAATCGCCGACGTAACGACGTCGCTTGTCGTCGAAACGATTTTACGCGCGCTCCAAACGCAAGCGCCGATTTTGCAAGACTTCGACGGCGACGGCGCACTTCCCGTTTTTATCGTTCTTTGCGATAAACTCGGCGGTCGCGACCGTTACGCGCCCCTGCTCGCCGCTCGTTTTCCCGACGCCGACGTCAAAACGCTCGTCGAATCGCGAGCCGCGAGCGTTTACCGGCTTTGCACGCGACGCGGCGTCGTTCGCGACGGTTCGACGGTTGAGTTCCCGACGGAAATAGCGGTCGAAATTAGATTTACCGCCAAAGGCGAAGCGAACGTTCCGACCGCGCTCGCGTCGATTTGCGCCAAGTATTTCCGCGAATTGTCGATGATTCCGTTCAACGATTTTTGGCGACGCGCTGTCGACGACGCAAACCTTCGTCCGACCGCCGGTTATCCGCTCGACGCAAAGCGTTTCCGCGCTGAGGTCGACGAAGCGCGACGCCGTTTAAATATCGCCGACACAGTTTTTTGGCGCGAACGTTAACGCCTTATGAAACAACGAATTATCCCATTTTTTCGCCGACCGAAAAACCTCGCCGCGCTCCTCGTCGCGTTACTTGGCGCCGCGTTCTTTTTTCGTTGGCAAAACGATTCGATTCAAGTCGAGCGTTTCGAATACGTTAGCGCGAAAGTTCCGGCGGCGTTCGACGGTTTCGTCGTCGTTTGCGTCGCCGACCTGCACGAAAAGGAATTCGGCCCGAACAACGCACGCCTTTTCGCCGCAATTCGCGCCGCAAATCCGGACGTTATCGCGATTTCCGGCGATTTGATAGTTAATCCGCCGCTCAACGTCGAGTTTGCGCGTCGCTTTGTCGCCGACGCCGCGAAAATCGCCCCCGTTTATTACGTTTCCGGAAATCACGAAGCGATCGCGCCGACGCAAACCGAGTATTTGCCGTTTGTTAAAGCGCTCGAAGAAGCGGGAGCCTTCGCCCTCGACGGCGAAAAAGTCGAGTTGAAACGCGACGCCGCGTCAATCGTTATCGCCGGAGTCGCCGATCCGCTCCTCGAACTTAAAGCCGACCGCCGCTTGACTTCCGAGCAAGTCGTCGCCGAAAAATTGCGGCGCGCGCTCCCGGACGAACGGTTTTGCCTCCTAATTTCGCACCGTCCGGAACTCGCCGAACTTTACGCGAAACACGGCGTCGACCTTGCGTTGACCGGACACGCGCACGGCGGGCAAATTCGCCTCCCGTTCGTCGGCGGCTTGGTCGCGCCAAACCAAGGAATTTTACCGCGTTACGACGCCGGCGCTTATCGAATCGGCGAGTCGACGACGATCGTTTCGCGCGGTTTGGGGCCGAGTATTTTTCCGACGCGTTTGTTCAATCGCCCGCACCTCGTCGTTTGCGAGTTGAAGACGAACAATCCAACACAAACCGTTGTCAATTAGTCATTTAACAACCAACCGTTTTCGCCGGGCGACTCGACGCGCTTCAAGTTGTCGCCTCCGCGTTGAACGTTTATTTTTAAGCGTCCTAAGAGTTTGAAAATGCTTTACTTCGGAGTACACGAATCGATTTCCGGCGGCGTCGAAAACGCCGTTTACGCGGCGGCGGCCAACGGTTTCGCTTGCGTTCAAATTTTTTCGAAAAACAGTAATCGCTGGGTCGCCAAACCGCTCGAACCGAAATCGGCGCAAAAATTCCGAGACGCGATGACGCAAACCGGCCTTATCGCTCCGCTTATCCACGATTCCTACCTGATCAACTTAGCGTCGCCGGAAGCGGAACAACTCGAAAAATCGCGCGCCGCTTTTACCGACGAACTCGTTCGAGCGGACGTTCTCGGCGTCCCGAACGTCGTTATGCATCCCGGCGCGGCGAAAGAAGATACGCGCGAAAACGGGCTGCGACGCGTCGCCGAATCGCTCGACGGCGTTTTCGCGTCCCTTCCGGAAACGAACCGCGTTCGCGTTCTCCTCGAAACGACCGCCGGTCAAGGCACGTACCTCGGTTCGCGCTTCGAAGAGTTGGCGCAAATCATTGAATTTTCGTCGTTTAAAGACCGCCTCGGCGTTTGTTTCGACACTTGCCACGCTTTCGCCGCCGGTTACGACTTTGGGACGCAAGAAAAATACGACGCAGTTTTCGCCGATTTCGACCGAATTATCGGGCTCGACCGCCTTTGCGCGTTCCACCTAAACGACTCCGTTAAAGGACTTGGAAGCAAAGTCGACCGTCACGCGCACATCGGTCGCGGCGAACTCGGGCTCGAACCGTTCCGTTTTATCGTCAACGACCCGCGCTTCGCCGACCTGCCGATGTACCTCGAAACGCCCAAAGGCGAAACCGACGAAGGCGATTGGGACGTCGTCAACCTGAAAACGCTTCGCGACTTAATCGAATAACGCAACATTTCGCGTTTTTCACCGCTCTTTTACGACGCGGCGCCGCAAACTCGCAAACCGCGTCTTTATAAGCCTTTATTATGAAAGGAATTTCCGATGAAAAAGAACCTGTTGACGGCGGCGTTCGCCATTCTTTTCGCGGCGGCGACCGCGGTTTCGAGCTTCGCGTTCGACGAATTTAACGTTTGGCCCGACGTCGCGCCCGGCGAAAAAGCGGACGCGAAGAAGCCGACTTACGAATATTGGAAACCGGCGGAAAAAACGACCGACGCTTGCCTCGTCGTCTGCCCGGGCGGCGGCTACAACGGTCTCGCCTACGGACACGAAGGGGACAAAATCGCGAAATTCTTTACGAGCAAAGGGATTACGGTCGTCGTATTGAAGTACCGCGTTCCCCGTCGCGAAGGAATTCCGAAGCATATGGCCGCTTGGCAAGACGCGCAACGTATGATTCGCGTCGTCCGCAGCCGCGCCGCCGAATGGGAAATCAACCCGGAAAAAATCGGAATTCTCGGCTTCTCGGCGGGCGGGCACCTCACGCTGATGACCTCGACGACGAGCCAAACGGCGTCCTACGAAGCGGTCGACGACGTCGATAAACTCCCGTGCCACGTCAACTTCGCGGTTCCGGTCTACCCGGCTTACGTTCTCGAAGACGGCGCCGACGGCCCGAACGCCGGCAAAGGCAACGATTCGACGATGGTCGCCGATTTCGCGTTCGACGACAAGACGCCGCCGATGTGCTTAATTCACGGCGACAACGACGTTTACTCGCCGATGGGTTCGGTCGCGGTCTACTCGAAACTGCGCAAAATGAACATTCCGGCGGAGATGCACATTTACGCCAATATCGCGCACGGTTTCGGCGGCAACCCGACCGACAATCACGTCGGCGACTGGATGAACCGCGTCGTCGCTTGGATGAAAGCGCTCGGTTTCTAACGTTTGTCGCATAAAACGCCGCGCCGCTTCGCTCGACGCTTAACCGTCCGTCGTCGTTGCGTTTACGCGGCGTTTTTTTGTCTTTTAATTTTTCCTTCGTTTCTTTCCGATCGACGAGAAACTCCAATGAAAAAGCTCCTTTTAACGGCGGCGTTTGTCGCGGCGACATTTTGCGGCGTCTCCGCTTCGGCTTTCGACGAATTCAACGTTTGGCCCGACGTCGCGCCCGGCGCCGCAAGCTCCGACGTCAAACCGACTTACGAATATTGGAAACCGACGAAAAAAACGACCGACGCTTGCCTCGTCGTTTGCCCGGGCGGCGCTTACAACCGTCTCGCTTACGAACACGAAGGCAAGAAAATCGCGCAATTCTTTACAGATAAAGGCGTTACGGTCGTCGTTTTGAAGTATCGCGTTCCCCGTCCGAAAAACGCGCCGAAACATCTCGCCGCTTGGCAAGACGCTCAGCGTATGTTACGCGTTGTCCGCAGTCGCGCCGCCGAGTGGAAAATCGATCCGGAGAAAATCGGCGTTCTCGGTTTTTCGGCGGGCGGACACTTGACGCTGATGGTTGCGACGTCGAGTCAAACGCCGTCTTACGAAGCGGTCGACGACGTCGATAAACTCCCTTGCCACGCCAACTTCGCGGTTCCGGTCTATCCGGCTTACGTCATCCAAGGCGGCGAAAACGGCTCGAACCCCGGGATTCGCAACAAGACGGAAATGGTCGAGGATTTCGCTTTCGACGACAAGACGCCGCCGATGTGTTTCATACACGGCGACGCGGACGTCTGTTCGTCGACCGGCTCGATCGCGGTTTATTCGAAACTACGTAAAATGAGTATTCCGGCGGAGTTGCACATTTACGCCAACGCGCCGCACGGCTTCGGCGGCAATCCGACCGACGAACATCTCGGCGATTGGCTTCATCGCGTCGCCGCTTGGATGAAGTCGTCCGGTTTTTAACGTTCGCTCTTTTTGACGTCGCGTAGTTTTGGCGCGCTAACCAATTGTCGATAATCAGGTTGTCCAAACGCCGTTTTAAAAAATTTAAGGAAAATTCGATGAAAAAACGCTTTTTGTCGGTCGCGGCTCTTCTCGTCGCGACGTTCGCTTTCTGCAATTTCGCTTGCGGAGAGGAAACGTTCCCGCTTTGGCCGGACGTCGCGCCGGGAGCGGCAAGTTCCGACGTTAAACCGACTTACGAATATTGGAAGCCCGAAAATAAAACAAGCGACGTTTGCCTAATCGTTTTTCCGGGCGGCGCTTACGAATACTTGACGCTCGGTCGCGACGCCAAGCAACTAACGCGTTTCTTCAACGAACGCGGCGTTACGGTCGTTGTTCTGAATTATCGAGTTCCGCGCCCGAAAAACGCTCCGAAACACCTTCCCGCTTGGCAGGACGCCCAGCGCCTGGTTCGCGTCGTTCGCAGTCGCGCCGCTGAATGGGACCTCGACCCGGAAAAGATCGGCGCCCTCGGACTCTCGGCGGGCGGGCACCTGACGCTAATGGCGGCGACGTCGAGTCAAACGGCGTCCTACGAACCGATCGACGACGTCGATAAACTCCCTTGCCACCTTAACTTCGCGGTTCCGGTTTACCCGGCTTACGTCCTCGAAGACGGCGCGAACGGCCCGAACGCCCAACGCGGAATCGACTCGCCGATGGTCGCCGATTTCACGTTCGACGACAAGACGCCGCCGATGATTTTGTTACACGGCGACGCAGACGCGTACTCGCCGAACGGCTCGATCGCCGTTTACGCTAAATTGCGTAAAATGGGTATTCCGGCGGAATTGCATATTTACGCGAACGTGCCGCACGGTTTTGTCGGCAATCCTCCGAGCGGCAAACCGGTCGACGATTGGCTTAACCGCGTCGACGCTTGGAGAAAGAAAACAGGATTTTAACGCGTTATTTGGCATATATTTGCGTTAATCGACCTAAAGCGACCTAAATTTTTTGGAAAAAATTTAAAAAATTTAAAACAAATTTTGTCGTCGCTCGTCTCTTATATAGAAAGAAGGTTCGTCGGTCGCAATCCGCCCAAGCGACGTTCGCCGAACGGCGAAACCCATCGGATTTGTCGGCGCGTAAGTCGCCGTTTAACAAGAATAAGGAGACGTTTATGTCCGCGTTATTTCTTCCGTCGATTCGAAACGCCGCGTTGCGATTTGTCGCTCTTTGCGGCGCGTTTTACTTCGCCGCGTCGCCTCAACTCGTTTTTTCGCAAGGTTTCCTTACCGACCTGCGAATTCCCGTCGCACCGGAGGCTTCGGTTCCGGCGCCGCCGCGTCCGACGTTCGAACGTTCGATTCGCCTTGAATCGCTTTCCGTTGACGCGGAAATCGAGAACTCGGTCGCCCAAGTCGTCGTTTCGCAAACATTTAACAACATCGGCTCCTCGACGTTGGAAGCCTCGTTCGCGTTCCCGATACCTTACGACGGCGCGATCGACTCGCTGACCTTTCTCGTTGAAGGCAAAGAATTTGCGGGCCAATTGCTCGACGCCGCCGAAGCGCGCAAACGCTACGAAGCGATCGTTCGCCAAAATCGCGACCCCGCGCTTCTCGAATGGGTCGGAACCGGCCTCTATCAAACGAGCGTTTTTCCGATTCCGCCGGGACAGGCGCGCACCGTCGAGTTGCGTTATACGCAACTCCTTCGCCAACAAGACGGTTTGACCGAATTTTCCTTCCCGACGAAGTGCGCTCGCCAAGGCGCGACGCCGGGTAAAACGAGCTTTACGACTCGCATTGTCGGAGAAACGGAAATCAAAAACGTCTATTCGCCGACCTTTGACCTTAAGACCGAACGCGTCGCAAACAACGTTGTTAAAACGACTTGCGTTCTTGAAAACGAAACGCCGACGCGCGACTTCCGTTTGTTCTTCGACCAAAACGCCGACGAACTCTCCGCGAAAATTCAAAGTTACCGTCCTAACCCCAACGAAGACGGTTACTTCCTGCTCCTCGCGTCGCCGAAAATCGTTTCCGATCAAAAAGAGCGTCCGACGAAAACGGTCGTTCTCACGCTCGACGTCTCCGGCAGTATGTCCGGCGAAAAAATTCGCCAAGCGCGCGAATCGTTAAGATTCGTTTTAGAACGACTTAACGACGGCGACAAATTTAACGTCGTTCTCTTCGGAACCGACGTTCGTTCGTTTTCCGAAAATTTGCGAACCATTGACGCCGCGTCGCGAACCGAAGCGCTATCCTTTGTCGACGCCGTTCGCTCGCGAGGTTCTACGAACATTGAAGACGCCTTAAGCGTTTCCTTCAAACAACTTGCGCAGGACGAATCCGCCAATCCGAAATACCTCTTTTTCTTCAGCGACGGCGAGCCGACGACCGGCGAAACGAACGAAATGAAGTTGGCGCAACTCGCCCGCGACAAAAACAACGGCGCGCGCTTCTTCTCGTTCGGGCTCGGTTACGACGTAAACTCCCGTCTTCTCGACCGTTTCGTTCGCGACGGTCGCGGCCAAGGCGAATACGTTAAACCGAACGAAAACGTCGAAGAACGCGTCGCGGCGCTCTACAATCGCGTCGAAGCTCCGATTTTCACCGACGTTGAATTTGCGTTCGAATTGAAGGAAGACGCGAAAGCGCAATACTTTACGAACCAAATTTATCCGAGCGGCAAAATCGACGTTTACGCCGGAGAGCAACTGGTCGTCGTCGGGCGCTACGCGAAGTCGGGCCCGATCGTCGTCAAAGCGAACGGCAAAGTCGACGGAAACGACGTCGCGTTTTCTTTCGAAGGAACGCTCGCAAACGAAAGTTCCGACTCGACTTACGCTTTTGTCGAGCGCATTTGGGCGACCCGCCGCGTCGGCGAAATCGTCGACCGCCTCGACCTCGACGGCGCTAACGACGAACTGCTGAACGAGTTGCTCGAACTCTCGAAAAAACACGGGATTATGACGCCGTACACCGCGTTTTTGGCCGACGATTCCGTCGCGCTCGACGCGAACGTCGAAAACGCTCGTCGCGCCGCCGGCAACTTCAGGCGTCTTGCGTCGCAAACGTCAAATATGTCGGGATTTGCGCAACGTTCGATGAAGCAGTCGTTCCGCGGCGCCGCCAACCTCGCGACCGAATCGGCGGTCGCCGACAAAATGGCGATGGCGATGGCGGCGGCGCCCGCGCCGACGGCGAACTTGGCGAGAGGCGGAGGCGGCGGAGCGGGGGCGGGTTCTTCTCGTCTTCCCGGTTTGCGAGGCTCGGCGATGAAAAAGTTTGCGGCTCCTATGGGAGCCCCCTTGGCGCTCGACGCCGATTTTGGCGCGGTCGTCGAAAGCACGGCGCCGACGGAAGGGGCGGAAACAAGCGATTCGTCGCCGCAAGAAACCGTCCGAACCATCGCCGCTAAAACGTTTTACTTCAAATCCGGACGTTGGATCGACTCGACGCTCGACAAAGAGTCGCAAACTACGGGCGAACCGATCGTCGTCGAACAATTTAGCGACGCGTATTTCGAACTCGTCGGACGGTTGGGACGCGAATTTTCGCAATACCTTGCGTTCGAGGAACCGTCGACGTTCCTTTTCGACGGAAAAATCTATCAAGTCGAACCGTCGCAAAACGTCCAATAAAAGACGTTACAACAAATGGAACACGGCGCGACTTATTAACGACGTCGCGTCGCGTTTGAAAGTAAATTTTAACGTCCGTCCGTCGCTCGAGCGAAACCGAATCGTCGCGTTTTGTTCGAGCGTCGACGCGTTTTTAGGTTTCGACGCTCAATCGCCGCAAACCTCCCCTTAACACGAAAGATAAACGATGCAGCTTAAAGGTTTAACGCCGCAAGAAGTCGACAAAAGCCGACGAGAACACGGTTCGAACGCGCTGACGCAAATTCCGCCGGAACCGCTTTGGAAGAAAATCCTGCACGGTTTCAAAGACCCGATGATCGTCATTTTGTTGGTCGCGCTGGCGGTGCAACTTGTCCTTCTAACCATCGGCGAAACCGAGTGGTACGAACCGCTTGGCGTTCTCGTCGCGATTTTAATCGCCAACCTCGCGGCGGCGCTCAGCGAACATCGCCAACAGGGGAAAGCCTCCGCGCTCAAAGCCGACGAGGAAGCGAAAGAAACGACGAAAGTCGTTCGCAACGGGCAACTTGCGGAGATTCACGTCAACGAAATCGTCGTTGGCGACGTCGTGTACCTGCAAGCGGGCGACAAAATCCCGGCCGACGGCGGCGTCGTCGAAGGTTCGCTCAAAGTCGACCAATCCCCGCTCAACGGCGAAACGGTCGAAGCGACGAAACGACCGCTCGAACCGGGCGAAACTTTCGACCCTAAAGACACGCATAACGAGCATTACGGTTATCGCGGCTCCGTCGTTTGCGGCGGCGAAGGGCATATGGAAATTAAGGTTGTCGGCGACGCGACCGTTTTCGGGCAAATCGCGGCGGAGCTGCAAGAAAAGCACGAACGCAAAACGCCGTTGCAAGTGAAGTTAACGCATCTGGCCGGGCAAATCTCGAAGTTCGGTTACATCGGCGCGAGCGCGATCGTCGTCGGCATTTTAGCGCGGACGTTCGTTAGCGGCGACGCGCCGGCGGACGCGATGGGTTGGGTTCATTTGCTGATGAACGCGATCACGGTCGCCGTTACGATTATCGTTTGCGCGGTGCCGGAAGGCTTGCCGATGCTGACGTCGCTTCTGCAATCGTTCCAAAGTCTTAAAATGGTTCGCGACAACGTTTTAGTACGCAAAATTCACGGTCTCGAAACGGCGGGCAGCTTGAGTCTCTTATACAGCGACAAAACCGGCACGATCACCGAAGGCCGTCTTTCGGTCGAGGAGTTGTCGCTCGGCGACGCGACGTCGTTTGGTTCGCTAAAAAAAGCGCCGACTTGGTTTACGTCGGAATTTATCGTCGGCGTCGGCGTCAACAACAGCGCGACGGTCGGGGCGGAGAACGCGATTCTCGGCGGCAACAGTTCCGACCGCGCGCTGATGACGTTCCTCGCCGAATCGGGCGTCGCCGACTTAATCGACAAGTCGCAAACGTTGCAATTTAACGCGTTCAATTCGGAAAAGAAAAAGTCGAGCGTCGTCGTTAAAAGCGAAAACGGCCCGGTCGTTTACGTCAAGGGCGCCGCCGAGCGCGTCGTCGAACAATGCGACCGTTACATTGACGCAAACGGTCAAGAACAAGCGTTTACGGACAAAAGCGCAATCGAAAAATACTCGCTCAAACAGGCGGAACGCTCGATGCGCCTCCTCGCGGTCGCCAAAGCGGACGGCGAAAACGACGAAGCGCCGCTCACGCTAATCGGCGTCATCGGAATTCGCGACGCCGTTCGCAAAGAAGCGGCGGAAGCGATCGCCGTCGCGCAAAACGCCGGAATTCAAGTCGTTATGATCACCGGCGACCGCAAGGAAACCGCCGTCGCCATCGCGAAGGAGTCCGGTCTGTTACATTCTGACGACGAAGTCGCGTTGACCTCCGCCGAACTCGCCGACAAATCGGACGACGAAGTGAAAGCGCTCCTGCCGAAATTACGCGTTGTCGCCCGAGCGTTACCGAGCGACAAGAGTCGCTTAGTTACGTTGGCGCAAGAACTTAACCTTGTTGTCGGGATGACCGGCGACGGCGTCAACGACTCCCCGGCGCTGAAAAAAGCCGACGTCGGTTTCGCGATGGGGAGCGGCACGGAAGTCGCGAAGGAAGCGGGCGAAATCACGATTCTCGACGACAACTTCCAATCGATCGGCAAGGCGATTCTTTACGGTCGCACCATCTTCAAGAGCATCCGAAAGTTTTTAATTTTCCAACTTACGGTCAACGTCGCGGCGGTTTTGACTTGCTTCCTCGGCCCGATGTTCGGCGTCAACGTCGTTTTGACGGTCGTTCAGTTACTTCTTGTCAACTTGGTGATGGACACGTTGGCGGCGCTAGCGTTCGGCGCGGAACCGACGTTGAAGGAGTATATGAAGGAAAAACCGATTCCGCGTTCGGAAGCCGTCGTTACGAAACAGATGATGACGCAAATCATTTTCGGAGCGTTGTTTATCACCGCGATTAGTTTGTCGATTCTCTTCGTCGCGCCGGTTCGCGGACTCTTTGAGGCGGACGCGGAGAAAGCGGCGCGAAACGTTGTAAAAACAGAAATTCTCTACCTTGACGACGCCGCGTCGCTCGCCGAAATTTCGTCGTCCGACGCGCCGGACGAATCGTCGCAACGCGCTTTGGTTATCAAAGTTCGAACGCTGCAAGACCTATCCGAAGCCAACGCGGCTTTTAAGGAAGCGAAACTCGACTATCTGCGTTCCGCCGTTTTCGCGTTCTTTATGATGGCGATCGCGTTCAACGGTTTCAACGCGCGCACGGCTAAAACTAACGTTTTCAGCGGGTTGAGGCAAAATCCGACGTTCCTTTGGGTCTTCCTCGGCGTCTTCGCGCTGCAGTTCCTTGTCGTTACGTTCGGCGGCCCGGCTTTGCACGTTCAACCGTTGACCGCGACAAGTTGGTTCTGGTGCGCGCTCTTGGCGTTCGCGATTATTCCGCTCGACCTGCTTCGCAAAATCGCGTTTAAACGTTAATTTACAACGTTTACTCGCGTTTTATTACATTGTGCCGTCTTCCGCTTTAGAAAATTTAGAAAAAGCGGCGGAAGCGGCGCGTTTTCCCCGTTCTTTTACGAAAGCGATCTTCAATGACGTTACCCTCGTTTTCCAAGGCTTTACGTTCCGTTTTAACGTCGTTCGTTTGCGCCGCGACGTCCGCCGTTTTCGCGCAAGACGCTCCGGAAACGCCCCTTTCCCCCGCCTCCGTTCCGACGCGAATCGTCGTTTCGCTCCCGGAAAAGCCGGCCGAAATCGCGCCGACGATTTACGGGCAAATGCTCGAAGACTGCAACGACCGCGTTATTTACGACGGCGCGGTCGGGAAAAACGGCGAAGCGCGACCGCATGTCGACCGACTTTTGCGCGACCTCGACATTCCGGTCGTCCGCTGGCCCGGCGGCACGTTCGTCCTCGAATACCAATGGGAGCGCGGCGTCGGCCCGGTCGACGAACGCCCGACCGTCCCGGTTCGCTGTTGGGGCGGCGTCGAGAACCATCGCTTCGGCACGGACGAGTTCCTCGCTTGGTGCGAACGCGTCGACACGGCGCCGTACATCAACCTGAACGCGAACCTTCACCCCGACCCGGAGATCGGCGGCTCGCTCGAAAAGTCGCTCGCTTGGATCGAGTACGTCGTCGGCGACGCTTCGTCGCCTGGAGGAAAAGAGCGCGCAAAGAACGGTCGCGTCGAGCCTTACGACGTTCGTTACTGGTGCGTCGGGAACGAAGAATGGGGCGGGTTCGGCCAAGGCGTCCGGCTGAACGCCGCTCAATACGCCGCTCTGTTGGACGTTTGGGCGACGGCGATTCGCGCTCGTTTCCCGGACTTGGAGCTGCTCGGCGTCGGACACAAAGCCGCTTGGAACGAAACGGTTTTGAATCGTTGCGGCGCGAAAATCGACTGGTTGACGCAGCACTATTATGTCAACGCAAAAATCGTCGACGGTCGGCTCCTTTCCCCCGACGCGACGCTCTTCGCGCCGGCCCAAACGGAGGCGCATTTGCGCAAGCTCGCGAAAATAGTCGACGCGGCGAACGTTCGCTTGAACCGTCAAGAGCGCCCGATTCGACTCGCCGTCGACGAATGGAACTGCAGACACGCCGTTTCCCAAAGCGGCTCGCCGTCGAGATTTACGCGACAAGACGCCCGCCGCCTTTACGATTGCGTCGTCGTCGCCGGAACGCTAAACGCGTTCGTTCGCACGAGCCCGACCGTCGCGATGGGGACGTACATTTTCCCGGTCAACGGACACGGCGTCGTCAAAACGGTCGGCGAAAACGACGCGTTCCCGACGGCGCTTTATCCGATTTTCCAAACGTACCGCCAAAAAATCGTCGGCGCTCGTTGCGACGCGGCGGTTTCCGGGCCCGGCGTTCGGTCGGCCGACGTCAAATTCGCGCTCGAAGGCGACGCAAACGGCGAAAAGACGGAACTTCCGGAAACGCTTCCCTACCTCGACGTCGTCGCGGCGTCCCCGAACGCGACGTCGCTTAACGTCGCCGTCGTCAACCGCTCGTCGACGCAAGCGCAAGTCGCAAACGTCGAACTTCCCGAGGGTTGGGTTCCCGTTGCGAAAAGCGAACTCGTCGCCGACGGAATCGACGCGGCCAACGCCGTCGAAAATCGCGACGCGGTCGTTTTGAAGTCGAGCCCGATCGACGCCGCCGAGCGTTCGTTCGCCGTTCCGCCTTGCGGTTTCCTCCTCCTCGAATGTCGCCGCGACGCCGCGAAGTAATATCGCCGACCGCGCTTTCGTTCAAACGTTACCTTCCGTTCTTTAAACCGTTTAAGGAAAACAATTATGCACCGACGCTTTCCCGTTCGAAGCTCGACGGCGTTCGCCGTTTTTTCGTTGACCGCCGCGTTTGGCGCCGCGTCGCTTTTTGCCGACGACGCCAAGTCGCCAACGCCGCCCGCTCTTTCTTCCGAACAGACCGCCGGGGCGCCCGGCGCCGACGCCGCCGTTCAACCGGACGCGCCGCCGACTCCGCTCGCGCTAAAACGTTCGTTCGGCGGGATTTATCCGCGCCTCGCTTGGTTCAATAACGAAAACGAATGCGGAACCGGCGCGGTCGTTCCTTGGGCCGGGCGTCTTTGGACGATCACCTACGGGCCGCACTCGCCAAACGGTTCCAGCGACAAACTTTACGAAATCGACGCCGACTTGAACAGAACGACGCGCCCGGAAAGCGTCGGCGGCACAAACGCCAACCGGCTGATTCACCGCGATTCGAACCAGCTCTTCATCGGGTCGCACGCGATCGGCGCCGACGGAACCGTCCGCACGATTCCGCATTCGCAAATGTTCGGGCGCCACACCGCCGTCGCGACGCACCTAACCGACCCGAAAAACAAGGTTTACTTCCTCACGATGGAAGAGGGCCTTTACGAAGTCGACGTGAAAACGCTCGAAGTCAAGGAAATTTACCCCGACGGCAACCGCCCGCGTCCGGACGGCGCCGACGTTCTTCCCGGCTATCACGGCAAGGGCGGTTACTCGGCGCAAGGTCGACTCGTTTACGCAAACAACGGCGAAAACTCGCCCGAAGCGCGCGTCAACCCGAACGTTCCGTCCGGCTGCCTCGCGGAAAAAACGGCGGTCGGCGATTGGCAAGTCGTTTTGCGCAAGCAGTTTACGGAAGTAACGACGAAGGGCGGTATCGACGGCGCCGACGCGGAAAACGACCCGCTTTGGTCGCTCGGCTGGGATTATCGTTCCGTTATTCTCGCGCTTCTCGACGGCGGGAAGTGGAGTTTTTACCGGCTTCCTAAGGCGTCGCACTGTTACGACGGGGCGCACGGCTGGAACACCGAATGGCCGCGCATTCGCGAAATCGACTCGCCAACCGATCTTTTAGCGACGATGCACGGGCATTTTTGGCGTTTTCCGAGCGATTTCAGCGCCGCGAACGCTCGCGGAATCCGCCCGCGCTCGACGTATCTTAAAGTTATCGGCGACTTTGCGTTTTGGAACGGTCGAGTCGCGTTCGGTTGCGACGACGCGGCGAAAAGCGAATTTTTGAACAAATCGCCGCTCAAAGGCGCGGTCGCGGGCCCGGGGCGCTCGAACTCGAATCTTTGGTTCGTCGAACCGGAAAAACTCGACTCGTTCGGCCCGGCGCTCGGTCGCGGCGCGGTTTGGTTCGACGAAGCGGTCGAGCGCGACGCGGCGTCGGACGCCTACCTCTTCGCCGGATTCGACCGTCGGAGCGCGTTCCTCGATTTTGCCGACGCGACGCTTCCCCAAGGCGCTGAAAACGTTGAAATTACGTTCGAAGTCGATCGCGACGGAACCGGCGCTTGGGAACCGTTAAAAACGGTCGTCGTCCCGAAAAACGCGCCTTCGCTTAGCGAGAACGCCGAGCCCAACGTCGGCGAAAGTTCGACCGCGAACGCCGCGCAACCGTCCGACGTAAAATTCGGCGCCGGAACCGTTTGGGTCGACTTTTCGGAAACCGAAATCGGCGAATGGATTCGCGTCCGCTCGAACGCCGCTCTCGTCGACGCGACCTGCTTCTTTCATTACAAGAACGCCGACGAACGCCCGACGCAAGCCGCGCCGATTTTCGACGGAATCGCTTCGCCCGCCGACGTTTCCAACTTTTTAGGCGCTTGTTTTTGGGTTCGCGCCGATAACGACCGCCTCGCCGTCGTTTCGTCGCTCGTCAAGGACGGCGAAGTCGCTGAAGAACGCTATTACGAACTGACCGAAGACGGTCGCCTCGAACGCGTTCCTTGCCGTTTCGAAGGAGGCGAACCCGGAACGATTAGCCGCGTTAAGGCGATGGTCGAGCCGCGTCTCCCGGCGCCGGAAGTCTTTTCAATCGACGAGTTAAGCGCCGTCGTCGTTTTGAACGGCGCCCGTTATCGTCTCCCGCTCGGCTCCGCCGAAGCGGCCCGGGTCGCGTCGCCCCTTCCTTGTCGACTCGACCGCGAAACGGCGACCGAACGCGACCTTTTCCATTGCGCTGGAACGTTTTACGAACTTCCCGCACAAAACGCCGGCGGCTTCGCGAAGATTCGTCCGATCGCGACGGACGGTCGCTTAATCGTCGATTACGTCTCGTACCGCGGCTTGCTCGTTCTCGCGGGCGTCGCGCCGCAAAGCGTTCAAAACTCGACGGATAACGCCGGGCGAATCGTTCGTTCCGACGACGGCGGCGCCGCGCTTTGGCTCGGTTCGATCGACGATCTTTGGTCGTTCGGCAAAGCGGTCGGACGCGGTTCCGTTTGGCGCGAAACCCCGGTCGCCGCGGGAATTCCGTCCGATCCGTTCCTCGCGACCGGGTTCGACCGCAAAACGCTCGTTCTCGAAAACCATTCCGACGCCGACGTCGAAATCGCGTTGGAAGCGGACGCGACCGCGAACGGCGCTTGGCGCGAGTATCGCCGCCTCCAAGTCCCGGCGAAACAAAAGGTTGAGTTCGAGTTCCCGGATACGTTCCAAGCGTATTGGCTCCGAACGGTCGCCGACCGCGACGCGACGTTGAGCGCGACCTTTATTTATCGCTAACGTTTTTTCGCCCGCGTCGCCGTCCCAACCGCCGCGACGCGGGCGCCTCTTTTCTTTTTCGAACGTCAAAAGGGCTTTTTTAACGTCGACTCCGAAAAATCGCCGCCCTTTTCGGAGGAAAACCGCGACTTTTTCTTGACGCCCGTCTCCCGCGACGGTATAATAAAGGCGCGCCGAATTGAAAATCGCTTCCCGCGCTTCCGTTCGACTTTTAGCGCCCGTTCGCATTAAGGAGCGTTTATGCCCGTTCGCCTCGTCGTCGCCGACCAGCGCCCCGTCGTCCGCGCCGGCCTTTTTTCCTTTTTTTCAGACGGCGACGCGCAAATCGTCGACGAAGCGCAAACCGCCGAACAGCTCGTCGCCAAAACGCTCGTCGCGCGACCGGACGTCCTTTTGCTCGACGTTAATTTTCCCGATCAAACGGGTTTCGAAGCGGTCGAAACGTTAAGAGCGCAACGGTACGACGGACGAATCGTTTTTTTCGCCGACGTCGAACAACAGGCGTATTTTGCGCGCGCCCTCGCCGTCGGCGCCGACTCGTATTTATTGAAGAAAACGTCGCGAGCCGAACTTTTGCGGGTCGTTCGAACGCTCGGAACCGTCGGCGCCGACCCCAACGGCTCGTCTTGCTCCGGCGAACTCCGGCGCGTCGCGTCGCTGTTAAGACGGCGCTCGGTCGACCCCTTGAATCCGTTGACGGCGCGCGAAACGCAAGTGTTGCGGCACGTCGCTTTCGGGTTGAGCAACAAAGAAATCGCCGCGTCGTTGCAGTTGAGCCTCGACACCGTTAAAGAACACGTTCAAAATATTTTGCGAAAACTCGACGCTCGCGACCGCGCGCAAGCCGCCGTTTGGGCCGTTCGCAACAAACTGATTACTTAAATTAAACTCGCCGCCTTGACGCGACGAGTCCGTTTCACCTTTTTTTGCGCCCGTCGCGACGACGGCGCGCCTAAGGACGCCAACTTATGAGCGACTCTAAAGTCCATCTGATGGTTCGTTACGTAGACGACGCGGCGATCGCCGACTGCCTCGACGTTAAGTTGAACGAAGAACTTAGCATTCAATCTTGGGGCGACGAAATGTACGCGTTGATCGAAAACTGCAAAAAAGATCGCGTTATCGTCAACTTTCAAAACGTAAAGTTTATGTCGAGTTCGGCGCTGCGCGTTCTGATTACCGCGAACAATAAAGCCAAAACGAAACGCGTCGCCCTTTTCCTTTGCCGCATCGACGAAAATATCTTGGAAGTTTTCAAAATTACGAAACTTGATTCGCTTTTCAAAATCCGCCCGACCGAAGTCGAAGCGCTCCATTCGCAAATTTAGTCAACGACGCGAACCGTCCGTCCGCGCTCGGTTTGCGCTTTTTACGCGAGAATCGTTATGTCGACGCAATCCGACAACACTTGGCGTTACAACGCGTCGTTTCCGAGTATTTTCGGCGCCGGCGACGCGTTCGTCGACGCCGTTCTTCAGGAACTCGAGCGCCGCGCTTGGTCGCCCAAAGACTCGTTTGCCGTTCGGTTAGCGTTGGAGGAGGCGATCGCGAACGCCGTCGAACACGGCAATCGGCGCAACCCGTCGAAGCAAGTCGACGTTTTTGCGGAAATTTCGCTCGAACGCGTTTTACTGTCGGTGCGCGACGAAGGCGAGGGCTTCGACGAGGCCGCGACGCCGAATCCGACGCTCGACGAAAATCTCGAAATCCCGACGGGACGCGGACTTTTTTTGATTCGCAGCTTTATGACGAACGTTTGGCGCGGTTCCAACGGCGCCGAAATCTTTATGGAAAAAACGCCGACGCCGAACGACGCCTAACCGCCCGACGCGCGCCGCTTTTCTTCGCCTAAACCGCTAAACGTCGAAATGTAAAAACGTTTCGACGTTTTTTATTTTCGCGGCCAACGCCGCCCCCGTTCCCCCTTCTTCGTCCCAGCGCCGACGTCGCGCTCCTCCGCAAAAAAAGAGCCGAGTCGGCAAAAACCGGCTCGGCTAGTTCGGCGTTCCTAAGCCCAAGGAACGCAACATCTGCGTTTAAGCGACTTAAAGTTCCGCGTCCAAATCGAGAACGAACGCGAACGCTTCTTCGTCGTCGTTAGAATCGTCGAACGTCCAAACGACTTCCGTTTCGCTCGCGGTTCCAACGGCGGCGAACGTTTCGAGCAACGCGGCGCGCTCGGCGGTTTCGTCGTCGGTTTGAGTCGCGACGGCTTCCTCGGCGACGGCGGTCGTCGCGTCGTTTTCCTCTTCGTCGTCGGCTTCGGAGGCGAGGGCTTCGGCGACCAACGCGGCGTCGACGGCGGCGGCTCGCGCAACTTTCGACGCGGCGGCGACTTCCGACGGATTAACGAGCGAGTAAACGCCTTCTTCCGTCTCGACGTCGGACGTCAAAACCGCGTTCGAGACCGCGACGCTCGGTTCCGTCGCGTAAAACGAGTCGGAAACGCCGTTGGCCTTCGCGCCGTAAGAAACCAAAAGTTCGTCGAAGTCTTGCGCGCCGATTTTGCGGTCGTTGTTATAATCGAAGATTTTACAGAACGTTAAGTCGCTCGGCAAATAGTCGAAGTCGTAACCGTACCCTAACAGGAACTCGTCGACGTCCTTCGCGTTGATCAAACCGTCGTCGGTCGAGTCGGCGGCAACCGGATAAACGACAAGGTCGGTCGGCGCGTCGACGGTCGCGACGACTGCGCCGTTGACCGATTGCGACGCGGCGACGGCGGCAAAATCCGCCGAAACGCTCTTAAGAACGCCGTCTTGCGGAATCGCGAGGCCGCCTTCGTAAACCCCGTCGGCGTTAACTTTCGGCGAGAAGCGAACTCGCGCGACGAGCGCCCAGCCGTCGTTCGAGGCTTTCCCGGTCGCGGAAACGGTCGCGACGCCGTTGGCGACGGAAAGGGTCGCTTCGAAACCGGTCGCCGATTCGACGTCGACCAGCGTAAAGTATTCCGAATTAAACTTTAACGCGGCGGTCGCAGTCGTAACGACGCCGGCGCCGTCGGTCGTCGCCCACACGTCGATATAGAAGTTCGACCACTCGTCGAGCCAAGTTCGCTCGGTCGCGAGCGCGGCGTCCAAATTGGCGCCGGCGTCGGCGGAAGCGGACTGACACACGAACTTTACGGAACCTCCGGCGCTTTCGCTCGCGTCGGCGTTCAGGAAAACGCCGACCTTCTTTCCTTGCGCTAAAATCAGATCGGGCGACGCGTCGTCGTTAAAACGTCCGACGGTCAAAGACGCGTTCGACGCGGCGCCGACCGCCGTTTCGCCCCACGCCTTCCCGGTTCCGAAAATCGCGGAGGTTCCGGAGCCGAGAAACGCGAAAATATTCGACTTGCCGGCGGTCGTGTTTTGCACCGTCGCGACGTCGAGTTTGCCGTCGAGGTTCAAATCGGCGAGAACCAACCCGGTCGGCGCGACGCCGGAAACGTACAAGGAAGAATTCGACGCGACCGTCGAAAGCCCGGTCGCCGTTTGCAGGTAATAGGCGATATGCGCGCGGTTCGAACCGGACGCCGAATTCAATACGACGACGTCGTTCAAACCGTCGCCGTTAATATCGCCGATCGCCGCGGCGGTCGGGTTATAAACGCCGGAAGCGCCCAAGCCCGTGTCGGTCGTCAAAGTCGTCGCGGAGAAAGTCGACCCAGTGTTTTTCAGCACAGAAACCGAGTTTTGCGCGGAATTTACCGCGACGAGATCGTCAAGCCCGCTTCCGAAAATCGAACCGGCGGTCAACGAAGTCGCGCCCAAAGCGCCCAAACGATACGAACGCTCCGCGACCAACGTCGTCGAACCGGAAGCGACGTTCAAACGCAACGCGTCGACGTTCTGCGCGCCGGACTTGGCTTGCGACAACACGGCGATTTCGTCGACGCCCGCTTGCGAAAACGAACCGACCGTAAAATCGATAAAGCCCGAAACGGCGCGCGACGCGACCGGCGCGAAGGAACCGTCCGAAATTTGTTGGAAAATTTGCAAGTTCGTCCCGACGGTAAAATCGGAGCCTTCCGCTTGATAATAAACCGCGACGTCGGTCAAACCGTCGCCGTTGAAGTCGCCGAAAACGGCTTTTTTCGTCGTTTGGGCAAAGGTCGCGACCGTTTGCGCGTTCGTTACGGAACCGTCTTCCGCTGCGTCGGCGACAGAAATTTGCGTCGCGCCAACGAGAAGCGTTTCCGTTTTTCCGTCGCCGTCGACGTCGCCGACGTAAACGGAATGATAGTTCGGCGTCGTCGAAACGACCGCGGTTTGCGTAAACTCAAAGCCGTAAGTTCGCGACGTTTCGCCTTGGAACACGACGTAAGACGAACCGTTGGCGACGAAAAGTTCCGGCGTCGCGGCCAACCCGCCCATATTGCCGATCGCGGCGGTCGAAGACGCGTTCAACGACATCCCGTCGCACTTAACGACGTTGGAAGTAAATTTAACGGTTCCGTCGGCGAAGACGAAGTCGTTCAAGGTAATAACGGAAGAGTTTTTGCCGACCGTCCCGCCGACGATCAGGACGCCGTCTTTTTCAACGACCCATTCGACGACGACCGAGCCGAGCGAACTCAAATCGGCGACGTATTTTTTCGGAATCGCGTCGCTAATATCGGTCAACACAAGAGCGTTCGACGTTTGCGTCGAACTTCGGTCGATCGAAACGACGCATTCTTTGCCGCCGAGCGTCGCGACGCCGGTCAAAATCGGGTCGTCGGTCGTCGAGGAACCGGAAAGGTTGAGCGAAGTCGCCGAACGCCCGAAATCGGTTTCGCCGACGCCGGAATAGATCAACGTTTGACGCGGAGAAGCGCCGCCGCTTCCCGCCGACAGCGTCGAACCTTGAACGAGCAGATCGGCGCCGGACTCGGTTTCGCGAAGCGCGACGTCGAGCGAAAGGAAAGCGAGACCGGAACTCGGGAACGCCGAAACGTCGAGCGTCGTCTTCGAGACTTTCGTAAACGTATAATTAGCGGAACCTTGGTAAACGGTCGCCGAAAGCGCGAGCCCGCTTCCCGTCGTCGATTGCGCGACGACGACAAGATCGTCGATCCCGTCGTCGCCGACGACGTCGCCAAAAACGACCGGCGAATCGTTCGCGTCGATCAATTCGGCGATCGCGGTCGATTTTTTTAAGACATACGCGCCGGTTCCGTCGCTCGCGTAAACGTCGAGCGTCTTTTCGCTGTAATTAATCGTCAACAACTCGTCGACTTTGTCGGCGTTCAAATCGGAAAGTTCGCAAAAATTTGCGGCGCGTTCCGACAGGTCGACCGAGTACTCCGCCGCCGTCGATTCGAATTCGGTCGTTTTTTCCGGCGCGAATCCGCCCCAATCAACGTTCAACAGCTCGCGATTTTCCAACGCTTCAAGCGAAAGACGCCGCGCCGACGGTCGCAAAGAGAAAGTTTTTCGTTCGAAAATACGTTGAAAAAAATCTTTTTTCATAATCGTTGCCTTCGTGTTGTTCCAAACCGGAGCGCCGATTCTCCTAAATCCAACGCTGAAATTTGCAGTGTCTTCCTTACGCCGTTTTCGCTAGTCGCGTCGCCAATTTCAATAAATTAGGACGCTCAAAAAAGAAAAAGGTTCGCCCTTTTACGAAAAAAACGCTCGAAAAGTTAGGGCGGCGGCGTTAAATCGGGAGCGCCGAACCGTTCTCGGGCGCCCGTCGAAACGCTCGCCGTTTTTCAACGGCAAAATCTTCTTTGTTAATGATACCGGGCGGCGGCTAAAAATGCAAGAGACGTTTTAAAATTTTTTCTTATTTATCGATTTTGAGACTTTTTTTCTTTCGCGCTCGTCCTTGCGTTCTTAATACGTCCTCGGCGGACGGTCGTTGTTTTGCCGTCCGCCCGCCGGGGATTAAATCGGCGTCTACTCGTCGTCCGTTCCGTCGAAATCGTCGTTTTCGTCGAATTCGTCCTCTTCGCCGTCGGCGTCGTCGTCAAACTCCTCCTCGTCGCCGTATTCCTCCTCGTCTTCCCAGTCTTCTTCCTCCTCCTCTTCTTCGTCGTTGATTTCGTCGAAGTAATTAAGGAAGGAGTCGCCGTCGGTTTCGGAATCGGCTTCGTCGTCGGAATCGGCGCGCGTTTCGGCGTCGGCGAGGAAAACGGTCGCCCATTCGTCGTATTCAAGCGACTCGATCGCGTCTTCGCCGTCCTCGTCTTCGTTCTCTTCCGCGTCGGCGCTCGCGACGTCGACGACGTTCGCTTCCGGCGCGACTTCCAGCGCGCTTTCCGCCGTTTCGCTCGCCGAGAAAGTCGGACTAATCTCGGACAACGCTCGAAGTTCGACGCGTTCGCCGTCGAGCGCGACGTTCTTCAACGTTTCGACGTATTCGGCGACCTGCGCGGCGCGTTCCGCCGAATCTAAACCGGCGTCGACCGTTTGCGTCTCTTCTTCCTCCGTCGGTTCCGAAGCGTTCGCCGAGAAAACGAACGACGAGAAGTCGGGAACGCTCGGCTCGACCGCCGCGTCGACCTTTTCCGCCTCCGCGACCGGCTCGTTCGCTTCCGACGCGTTCGACGGCGTCGAATTTTGCGCCGTTTCGTTTTCCTCGCCGCCGACCGAGAGCGCGCCTTGCAGATTTTCGGCGTCTTCGTTCAGTTTCAACGCCGTTTCCTCGTCGTCGGAACCGTCGACGACCCAATACGGCTTGCGCGGTTTCTCGTTCGGCGCGGGCGCGGACTCGGTTTCCGTCGACGGCGGCGTCGGCTTTTCGCCCGGTTCGAGCGTTCGATACGCGCCGGAATTCGCCGCTCCGGCGACGTCGATCGACGGTTCCGCGTCGGCGCTCGGGTTCGAGGTCGCGAAATTCGGCCCCGCGTCCGTTTTTTCCGACGCGACCGAGACGAGCGTCTCCGCCGGATTCTTGCGTCGACGCTTCGACTTCGGCGGCAACAACACTCGGAACGCGCGGCGCTTCGGGTCGTTCGAGGTCGGAAGCGCGCAAACCGGAACGTTCAAGCCGAGGAAAAGTCGGCAAATATGCTCGTGACAGGTAAAGAGGAAAATTTGCCGTCCGCTCTTCGCGAAATCGCAAAGAACCTTCGCCGCGATTCCGGCGCGTTTATTGTCGAAATTAACAAGGACGTCGTCCAAAATCAACGGCATTTGAATCCCGTGTTTCTCGAACGAAACGACGAGCGCCAAACGAATCGCGATGAAGAGCTGCTCCCGCGTCCCGCGAGAAAGCGACGCGACGTCGAGCGTTTCGCCGTCCGCCGCGTCGACGTAAAGCGCGTCTTCGCCGAGCGGCGTCCAGATGTTAACGTAACGCGATTCCGTCAAACGGCGCAAATAACGCGACGCTTCGCGGAGCGTTTCCGGTTGGCGTTCGCGTTCGTAAGCGCGCCGAACGTCCTCCATCGCCCGCCCGGCGATCGCGCGGCTTTGCCAAAGGTCGGCCATTTCAGCGATGCGCAGGTCGAGCGCCGCCGCTTCGAAACGACTCCGAATCGACTCTTTTTTCGCCGCGATCGCGTCCGCTTGTTGACCGAGCCGCCCGGAAAGTTCGAGTTTGCCGCGAAGTTCCGCGTCGAGGCTTTCCAAACGGCGTTCCAAATTCTCGATCGCGGTCGGGAGTTCCGAGCGAACCTCCGCGTCGAGCAGGAGCGCGCCGAGTTCCTCTTCGGAGCAGAACCCGCCGATTCCGACTTCCAACCGACGTTGCGCTTCGTCGAACTCGGCGTTCAGACGGCGATACGTCGCGTACCGCTCGACCGCTTCGACGAGCGCTTCGGTCGTCTTGACGCGATAACCGGCCAAGAAGCGGCGAACGTCTTTCGTTTGTCGGCGGCGCGCCAAGAAATATTGACGATATTCCTTTTTGAGCGCGACCATCGAGTCCCAAAGTTCGGCGCGGCGTTTTTGCGACAGGCCGTATTCTTCGGAAACGGCGCGGAGTTTCGGCGCCAACTCGAACGGCGTCGCGTCTTTGTCGACGTCGAGTTTCGGCAAGAGCGCGACGGCGGCGGCGAAACGGTCGACGATCCCTTGCCGTTCGCGTCCGAGGAAATCGATTTCGGCGGCGACGCCTTCGATCTGCCGGCGCAAATCTTCGGTCAAGCCGACGCGGTCGAGCAAGTCGCGCACTTGCGTCGGTTTGAGCGTCGCCGGAAGCCCCGCGTCGCGGAGCCAAGCCGTCCAGCGTTTGCGCGCTTTCTTCAGCGCCTCCTCCGCTTTTTTGACGCGAGCCTCTTCGGCGCGGAAAATCTTCGTCGCTTCGCGCCATTGCGCTTCGACCGGGGCCAACGACTCGAAAAACGCCAAGTCGGTTTTCGCCTTTTGCAACCGCGCTTCGAGCGTCGCGGTCGAGTTCGGCGCCGCCGGGAAACGCTCGTCGAGCTTTTTCGTTTCCGCTTGCGCTTGTTCGAGTTGGCGCGTCAAGAGGCCGAGTCGGCGTTGGTTGTCTTCGAGCTTTTGATAATTCTTCTTTTCGACGGTCGTTTTGTAAAAAATGCAGGCGATCGTCGCCAAGAGCCCGACGAGACCGACCGCCAGCTCCATTCGCCCGAAGAGCGACAAACAGAAAAGCAATCCGCCGACGACGACCCCGGCGGCGAGCGCGTAAAAGGGCGCTCCGGTAATCGCTTGGGTTTCGGCCAACGTCTTATTTTGGCGTTCGAGTTCCTTGCGGTATTGCGTCATTTCGGCGACGCGGCGCTCGATCTCGACGCGGCGGCGGAGCCCGCTAAGGAGCGCGCCGGTTTTCTCGATCGCTTCGGTCAAGTTGCGTTGCGACCGCGACGTCAAGCCTTGCTCGAGCCGCTCGACCAACTCGTTCAAGCGCGCTTTGACGACTTCGAACTCTTCGCGATATTTCTTCAGCTTCAAACGTCGACGGCGAACCGCTTTAGCCGGGATGCGGAAGTCCTCGACTTCCTTAAACGACAAGCCTTCGTCGATTAGTTTATTCGGCAAAACCGGCGTTTGCGACGCGTTTTCCCCCGCTCCGCCGACGTTGGCGCCGTTCGGATTCGCTCCGAACCGCGTTTCGGGCGCCAAGTTCGCCGCGACGACGGCGGCGTTGATCGCGTCGAGCGCGGCCGGCGTCAGCGTCATTTTTCCGTCGCGGGCGCTCTTGACGCGGGCGTCCTCTTCGGCGAGCTTCGCGTTGAGTTCCGCCAATTCGCCTTGCAACCGCCCGACTTCTTCGTCGATTTCGCGCAGTCGCGGCAGGTCGTCTTCGAGAATCGAAACGCGGGGCGCCAACTCTTCCAACGCGGCGTCGACCGGAATCGCGTCCCGTTCGTCGCAGAGCGCTCGATAAGCGTTTTTGATTTCCTTAATCTTTTTGCGGGTTTCCTCGACGACGTCGCAGAGCGCGGCGCATTCGTCGACGGCGCTTTGCTCGACCGCCGGGACGTCCCCCATCTCGACGACTTGCCGACGCGCTTCGTCCCGTTCGTCCCAAAGATCGGCAATTTGAACGGCCAGTTCGCGAACGCGTTTTTGCCGCGTCGTCTTGTCGAGCCGTTCCTGCAGCAGTTTCGTCGCTTCCAAGACGGCGCGACGCTCTTCAAGGAGTCGAGCGTATTCGCGCAGATTCCCCGCCGCTTCGCCGGACTTGCGCCGCGCTCGGTCGCGTTCGGCGATCAAATTTTCCAAAATCGACGGTTTCCCCTTCGCGTCGAAGAGGTCGTTGCGCTCGGCGACGATCTGTTGGAAGACTTGAACGAACGCGCCGCGATCGACGCCGACGCTCAAGCGGTAAAGCATTTGCGCCGCTTCGGTTTCGTTCAGCGCGCCGAGACGTTGCAACTCGTCGAGCCCGATCGCGAAGACGCCGTTGTACGTCGCTTCGTCGAGATTGCAGGTCAACGACTTCGCGAAATAATCGCCGACGCGCGTTCCGTCCGGGCCGACGACGACCAACGATTCGGCGATCTTTTTCCCCGGAAGCGGATAAAAACGCCCGCTCCAATTGATCAGCCCCTCCGACGCGAGAAAACCGGACTTGCGCTCGATCGCCGACTGCCAACCGGCGTCGCGTTTGACGTATCGCCGCTCGAGCCGATGATCGCCGAACTCGGACGAAACGGTCGCCGCGCCGCCGATCCAAGCGCGCGCCGCGTCGCGGGCCGCCGTTTCCGCGTCGAGTTTCGTTTCCGCGTCGCCGTCTTTGCGACGCTCGCCGTCGAGAATCCGTTTAAGTTCCGCCGACGCCGACGTTTCCGTCGCGCTCGCCGCTTCTCCGAAACGTTTTTCGCCGAAACCGACCTTCTCGCCGCGACGCGTTTTCCCGTCGAGCGCCATTTGAATATATCGGGCGCGCTCCTCGTCGGCGCCGCCGTACAGACAAGCGCGAATGAATTGCATCAACGTCGTTTTACCAGCTTCGTTCGGGCCGTAAAAGACGTTGATTCCGCGCGAAACTTTCGGAAGGCTCAGCCCCTCCCAAACGCCGAAGCGTTCGATTTTCAGAGACGTAATTCTCACGAGAGACTCTCCTTTCCTTCAATATTCTTCTGCAAGTTCCGCAGTTCGGCGAGAACGTCGCGATTCTTTTTCGGCGCGCCCTTCAAACCGCCGACGATCGACGCGACCGTTTCGTTTTCGGACAGCAAGTCGACGCCGAGCGCCGACGCTTCGAGCAACGCTTTGCGACGCCGCGCCGTTCGAATCCGTTCCCGTTCGACGTCCGCCGCGTCGCCGTTTTGTTCGGCGTCTTCGGTCGAGCCGAGCGAGTCGAGCGCGAGCAAGTCGAACAGCGTCGGGAGTTCCGGTCGGAAATCTTTCGCTTCCGCCGCGACGCGCAACGCTTCGGCGACGTCCGCTTCGTCGTCGTTTCGACGGCGATTTTCGAGCGCGCGCTTCGCCCGTTCGCAAGCGACCCAATCGCGCAATTCTTCGGAGAAAAAGCCTTCGACGTCGATTTTTTCGCCCGGATTTTCCAAGTAATAACGCAACATCCGCAAATAATCGCCCAAAATCGTTTGCCGCTCGAACAGCTCTTCCGGCGCGTTCTCCGGAACGGTCGGGACGAAGTCGACGGAGTAAACGACCGGCGCCGTTTTCCCGAAATCGGCGCGCAGGTCGCGAAGGAGCGCTTGCGCGAGCGTTCCGTATCGAAACGCTTGAAACGCCGGTTCTTCCGCGTCGACCCGCCAAGAGACGAGCCAAATATCGCCCTCCGGAGAGCGCCCGGCGAACGCCGCCTCTTCGATCGCTTTTTCTTGAATCGCTTTCAGTCGGGAGCGCGCTTCGTTCAAAATCGCCTCTTCGGTTTCCTCCGACTTGACGACGAGCGTTTCGGTCGACCAACGCAACGGCGAGGTTCGAAACGGCGTCGCGGTCGTTCGTCCCGACTCCGCGACTTCGACCAACGTCGCGCCGAAATCGCCGGTTTCCTCGAAGTTGCGCGCCAACGTCGACCCGGCGTAAACGGCGAGCGACGGACTGCGCGAAATCGTTTCGCGAACGCGACTTCCGCCGAGCGCCCAATATCGAACCGCGTCGCTCTTCAACGCTTCGTTCGGAAGCTGACCGTTAAAAACGCCGATCGTGTAAAGGTCGTCCGCGCCTTCGACCGACTCGACGCCGCCGCGAGGCGCGACGCCCGCCTTCCCCCAACTCGTCCCGAGAAGTCGCGCGACCGGAACGCCTTCGCGAACAAAAAACGTTTCCTCGACCGTTCCGACCGGGAAAATCCGAACGTTTTCCGGGAAGCGGAACGCGGCCGGAACGACGTCCGGCGAGTCGTTTTTACCGGCGGCCCAATAAACCGCGATCTTTTCCGACGCGAGCCGCTCGAACTGCTCGATCAAAAAGAGGAGCCCCCAAGGCCCGGTTTCGCGCGGGGAAAGGAGGTCGCCGCTCAAGACGACGAAGTCGACCTTTTCCTTAAGCGCCGTCGCGACCAACCGCTCGACCGCGACGCGGGGCGCGTCGAGAATCGCGCTTTCAAGGCGCTCCGGACATTCCGAAAGACCGTCGACCGGAAGTTCCAAACGGAAATCCGACGCGTGTATAAATCGAAAGGCTTGCGACGTCATAGTGCGGCTCTTCCCTCGGGGATTTTGCAAGTTTTAGCGGTTTTTGCAATTAAGCGAAATATCGGGGCAAACGCGCGTTTTCTCGGCTCGACAACCGATATTCCGCCGTTTACTATTGTACCTCAAAACCGGCTAAAGAGAAATTTATTTTGCTCGGAAATCGCGAAAAATTCTCGCTCGGAACCGCAAAAGAAACAAGAAATACCGGTTTTAACGGTTGCGCGTCAAACCGGAATCGTCCCGACGCCGACGGCAGCGGCGAACGTCGGGAAAACTCGCGTCGCGACGTTTTGAGAAGCCGCGACGCTTAGGCAAGCGCCGTCGACTTTAACGCCGACGACGCCGAGAAATTTTCGCCGCTTATTTCGTCAAGTTGGCGACCTGTTCCGCCGAAAGCGCCCAAGTGAAAATTCGAGCGCGGACGACCGAGCCCTTAAAGAACGCCGTCCCTTTGCCGTCTTTGCTAATGTCGGCGCCGACGCAAAACGCTTGGAGCTTTTCGTCGGTCGGGTGCGTCAGTTTCCCCGATTTTTTCTTGCGGGCGACTTCCTTGCCGTCGACGTAAAGAATCAGCGTTTCGCCGTCGTAAGTCCCGAAAACGTCGTAAAATTTCCCGACTTCGATCGGCGTCGAAAGAATCTCGTACTTTCCGTCGATACTCGCCCAAAATTCGAGCGTTTGGTTCTTGCCGTTGATTTCGAACGAAACGCCGCGTCCTTCGGTGTTGGCGAAGACGTCGGCGGCGCCGCCCGAAAACGCGTCGAGCTTAAACTTCGCGGCGATCGTTCCGCGACGCAGTTTCGCATAATCCCTCTTGTCGAACTTAATTTTAAGGTAATCGTCTTTGCCGTTGAAAATTCCGCGAACGAACGGGTAAACGGCGAACGTTTGCTTCCCGAAAACTTCGATCGTTTTTTGCGTTTCGAGCCCGTTCGTCGGCGCGTTGACCCAACCGGCTTTTCCGTCGACTTTTTCGACGTAAACGTCGAGCATATTCGCGTCCGGCGCCGCCGCGTCTTTGTCGACCGTTTCGGTCGGGTCGACCGGAGTCTTAATCTCGATTTCGAGCGACTTATCGCTTTCCTTAAAGAACGGATTCAACGCCGAAACGCGCAGGCGGTACGTCGCGCCGTCGTCGAGTTCCGCAAGCTCGACCCGCATCGTCTCCGGCGCGTCGAGGAAGTAATATTCCGACCAAAAACGCTCTTCGCCGAACGGTTTCCAAGCGCCGTCCTTCTCGCGACGCTCTATCGCGACGCGGTACGAGTGAACGACGTCGGCGCAGGTCGCCTGCGGAAACTCAAGCGTCGCGCCGTTCGGAAACGCTTCTTTGCAAACGACTTGCGCACCGTCCGGCCAAACCGGTTTTTCCGACGTCTTGTAACGCTCGTCGGTGTAAAGGTATTCCTCGACCGCGCCCGGTTTCGCGACGACGTAAACGAAGTCGAAAAAGGCGTTCGTCCGCAAGTCGTAAGGCTTTAAAACGACGGAGTTATCGCGGCGAACTTCGACGACGTAAAACTCGGCGGCTTCGCGATACCCCGGGGGGAATTTGTCGTATTTCCCGCCTTCGCCCCCCATTTCGTAATAGCTGAGCGTCGCCGTCCCGAACGCGGTGAACCGCCCCTGCCAAGCGGAGCGCGGGTCGGCGATCGGATAGTGCGAGTGCCCGGAGAAATTAATGACGTTCGGATACTTTTGCAACGGTTCGTAAAGGTCTTTAATTCCCCAGTTATCGTCGCCGCGACTCCCGTAGACGGTCGGCGTGATGTGATAATGTTGAAAGACGAAAATCGGCTTGTTCGGGTCGGCTTGCGACGCGGCGTCAAGCTCCTTCGCAACCCAGTCGAGCGCGTACTTGTAATCGCCGTCGCGGCAGGTTCCCTTCTCCGGCGAAATCGCGACGAAGCGGAACCCGTTGACTTCGTAGACTTTATTCGCCGGAAGCTGCATAACCTTTTCCCAGCGTTCCTTTTGCGGCGTCGGACTGTAGAACTCGTGGTTCCCCATGCAGATAACTTTTTCGGTGCCCGGCTTGACGCATTCGTCGAGCGTCTTTTTGAAGAGCGTAATTTCTTCGTCGTAACCGTGATCGGTCATATCGCCGGCGACGAGAAGCGCGTCGAATTTCGGGTATTTTTGCTTCGCCGAGTAGTCGTACATAAACGCGACGGCGCGTTGAAAACGCTCGCGTTCGGCGCAGTCGGCGTTCTTTTTGAAGTGAATATCGCTCATCGCGGCAAAGCGTAACACGACGTCGTTTTCGGCGGCGTCGGCGGCGGCTTCGTAAGCGGAAAAAACGCGACTCGGAAGGCAAAACGCAAGCGCGCTCAAAGCCCCGCCCTTCAAGACGTCGCGACGAGAAACGGATTTCGAACAAATAGCGGAACGCATAAACGGCCCCTTTTCTTTAATCGTAAAACGTTGAATAAAGCGAATTAAAACAAAATGAAAGCAAGGCGAGCGTCGCGAAACGGCGTCGACGCCCGCGCCCAAAACGTCAAGCGCAAACGCTTGCCGTCGTTAATTTTGCGAAAGGTTCGCGACTTGCTCCGCCGTCAAGGCCCAACTGTAAAGCCGCGCCCAAGCGACGCGCCCCTTGAAGAACGTGTTCGGCTTCCCGTCCGGGCCAATATCGCCGCCGACGCAAAACGCTTGCGCTTGCTCGACTTGCGAATGCGTCAAGCGACCTTTGACGTCGAGTCGCGCCGCTTCCTTGCCGTCGACGTAAAGAATCAGCGACGCCCCGTCATACGTTGCGAACGCGTCGACGTATTTTCCGGTTTCGACCGGCGCTCGCAGGATGCGGTACTGACCGTCGACGCTCGCCCAAAGCGCGAGTTTTCGTTCTTTAGAGTCGACGTTAAAACCGATTCCGCGCCCTTCGGTGTTCGAGAAAATGACGCCGTTGTTCGGGGTAAATTCGTCGAACTTGAAGCGAACGCCGAGCGACGCGTTCGTCAGTTTGGCGTAATCGCGGCGGTCGAACTTGATTTTGAACGCGTCGTCGGCGCCGTCGAACGCCGCGACTTGCGCTCCGCTAAGCGCTTCGTCCGCGACGACTTGCGGAGCGCCGAACGTCTCGACCGGTTTTTGCGTTTCGAGCGCGTTCGTCGGCGCGTTGACGACTTTCCCGTCGGCGAACGAAACGGCGAGCATATTCGCGTCCGGTTTCGGGGCGTTTTTGTCGACCGTGTCGAACGGGTCGACCGGAGTCGAAAACTCGATTTCAAGCGACTTATCGCTCGAACGCAGGAACGGGTTTTGCGCGAAAATTCGAGCGCGGTACGTCGATTCGGCGGCCAAGTCGGTCAACTCGATTTTCATCGTCTCCGGAACGTTCGAGAAGAAGAAATACGACCAAAACGCTTGCGTTCCAAAGGGTTCGAACGCGCCGTCTTTCCCGCGCTTCTCAATTTCGACGCGGTACGAGTGAACGACGTCGTCGCAAACCGCCTGCGGGAACTCGAAAACCGCGCCGTTCGGAAGCGTTTCTTTACAAACGACTTGCGTTCCGTCTTTCCAAATCGGATTCACCGACGTCTTGTAACGCTCGTCGGTGTAAACGTAACTCTCGACCGCGCCCGGTTTCGCGACGATATACGACACGTCGTAAAAGCGTTCGGCGGTCAAGTCGTAAGGCTTCAAAATCACCGAGTTGTCGCGGCGAACCTCGACGACGTAGAATTGCGCAACCGCTTCTTTTCCAGCGGGATAGCGTTCGAGCCCGAGCCCTTCGTGCCCGACGCAAAGATAGCTGAGCGTCCCGGTTCCGAACGCGCTGAAACGCCCCTGCCAAGCGGAGCGCGGGTCGTTGATCGGATAGTGCGAGTGCCCGGAGAAGTGAACGACGCGCGGACGCTTGTTCAGCGCTTCGTAAGTATCTTTAACGCCCCAGTTATCGTGTCCGCGACCGCCGTAGACCGTCGGCGACACGTGGTAGTGATGATGAACGAAAATTGGCTTTTCCGGGTCGGCGGCCTCGGCGTCGGCGAGCGCTTTTTCGAACCAGTCGAGCGCGTACAGGTAATCGCCGTCGCGCATCGTGCCCTTCTCCGGCGACAGGGCGATAAATTGGAAGCCTTTCACTTCGCAAACGCTGTTCGCGGAAACGCCGAACGTCTTTTCCCACAACGGTTTCGAGCCGCCCCAAAACTCGTGGTTCCCCATACAAATACTGAGTTTCGTTTCCGGTTTCAGGCCCTCGTCGAGGCATTTTTTGAACGTTCCGATTTCCTCGATAATCCCGTGGTCGGAAATGTCGCCGGCGACGAGGAGGAGGTCGAAATTCGGGTATTTTTGCTTCGCGGAGTACTCGTACATAAACTCGAGCGAACGCTTAAATCGAGCGACTTCGCGGACTTTCGGGTCTTTTTTGAAGTGGACGTCGCTCATCGCGGCAAAGCGTAACACGACGTCGTTTTCCGCCGCGTCCGCCGCCGCTTCGTACTTCGCGAGGAGCCGAGAAGGCAGGCAAAGGGTTCCGACCGCCGCCGCGGCCCCGCCTAAGAAAGAACGTCGAGAGAAAGTGGAAAGTTTATTTTCGGACATTGCGCAAGCTCCCGTCGCTCCGGGCTTTCCGTCGCGACGCAATCGAAAGGAAGAAAGTAAAAAAACGTCGAACGCTCGCCGAATACCGGCGCGTTTCCCCCATTATACCGCGTCGAAAGAGCAAAAACAAGAGCCGAAGCGCGTTTTCCGAAAATTCGCGCCAAATTTTTTATCGACGCTTAAAGAGGCAAGCGCAACCGCCGCCGTCGCAAGCGTTTAAGAAAACGTCGCAAGACAAGAAAAAAACGACGCGTCGCCGAAAACTCGACGCCGCGTCGTTTCTTAATTTTTTCGTTCGACGGTCGATTCGCGACGCTTCGTTTTACACGGCGCCGCAAACCGTCCGTTTCAACTTAACTCGTTATCAAAGAACGCGTTTCGCTTCGAGAGCTTGGTCGATGCGTTCGAGGAGATTTTCCAAGTGCGCTCGTTCGTAAGAACCGGCCGGAACGCCGGCGTTGATCGTCGCTTCAATATCGGCGCGAACGGCGCGCATTTGCATACGAGCCAAGGCGCCGAAGTCGGCGGAACCGGCGGCGGTCGTCGTCGCGGTCGCGAAGTCCGCAAGTCGGCTCAGGTAAACGCGTTGCAGATTGCGGCGCGTCGACGAAATCGTCAGTTTCGGCAGTTCTTGACCGTCTTTGCGATCTTTCGTCGCTTTGGCGGAATCGGCGATTTCCTTGAAGATCGCGGCTCCGAGCGAGTCGATCATTTCCGCGCTCGTGAAAACGTCTTCGCCCGCCGCGACGCGGAGTTCGCCGTCGGCCAAGTGGCTCAACGTCGTCGACGAAAGAATGCGGTTCAGGAGCGAGGTTTGCCAAGCCAAAATCGTGCCGTGAACGTCCGTGTCGTAACGATCCGGAATGCTCGAACCCCAGTGATTCCAACGGTTCGGCGCGAGGTAGTTGAACATATTGTCCGGGATTTGATACGAGTCGACGCCGAACGCTTCCTTGCAGAGGAGTTCCATCGCTTCGCGTTGTTTCGCCGCCGGAGTAACGACGAACGGCGCGCGGGCGTTTTCGTCGCCTTTGAAATCGCGGTTGATCGAGACGCCGCCGATGAAGCGAGCCGCGAACGTCAAACCGTTGTTTTTCCACGACGTCAGCATATTGAAGCGAGCGCGGAGACGGTTGTAGCTTTCGCCGTCTTTAACGACGCGGTCGGTCAGACCCGGCATCAATTGCGACACGAGTTCGCAACGGACTTTCGCGTATTCGATCGGGTCGGAGCCGAGGTCCCAAACGTTGGCGTAGGGGTCGCAGGTCGAGCCGTAGGCGTCTTCGTCGGTGAGGTAGTTGAGTTCCGGCTTCGTTTGCATCGCGGCTAACTTCTTCAATTCCGGAACTTCCGTTTCGGTTGTTTTGCCCGGGAAGACGCGGTAACCGTATTCGATAACCCAGAAGTCGTAGTCGCCGAGGCGGTACGAGAAGTAGTCGCCTTGTTTCTTGCCCTTCGGCATCACGTTGATCGGCGCGTATTCCATAATCGAACCGACGAAACCGCGATCGTCCCAAGACTTCGAGTTGATTTCTTCGAGCGAGTGGAGCGCGCTTTGTTTGAAGTTGTGGCGCAGACCGAGCGTGTGGCCGACTTCGTGCGTAACCAGCTGTTTCAAGCCTTGCTCGATCATCTTTTTACGTTCGGCTTCGTGTTTCGCTTTATTTTCTTTTTTCGTCGCTTCGGCTTTCGCGGCGGCGTCGGCGGCTTTCTTGGCTTCTTCCGCTTTCTTCGCTTCTTCGGCCTTCGCGGCTTCGGCGGCTTTCTTGGCTTCTTCTTCCGCTTTCTTTTCGGCTTCCCAAGCTTTCTTGACTTCTTCGGCCTTGGCGGCGGCTTCGTTCGCGACGCGCAACGCTTCGTCGGCCTTGGCTTTAGCTTCGTCGACTTTCGCGGTCAGCTCGGCTTTGACGGCTTCGTCGGCCTTGGCGAGTTCTTCGGCGAGTTTCTTCGCTTCTTCTTGCGCTTTCGCGGCGGCTTCGGCGGCCTTCGCGGCGGCTTCTTCCGCGGCTTTCTTCGCGGCTTCTTGCGCTTGCGCGGCGGCTTCGGCGGCCTTAGCGACGGCTTCTTCCGCGGCTTTCTTCGCTTCTTCTTCGGCGGCCTTCGCGGCTTCGGCGTTCGCGGCGGCGTCTTCGGCGGCGGTTTCGTCGGCGATCGCCATCACGTCGAAGAACGTATTGGCCAAACCGAACTGTTGCGAATAGAAGAGTTCCGTATCTTCTTCCGCGAAGCTCTTACGGGAGTCGTAAGAACCGTCGGCCATCGCCTTTTTGAACGCTTCCTCGGCGGACGCGCCGGAGAATTTGTCGGCGAGTTCTTGCGGCGAGTAAAGGTCGAATTGGCGATTCCAGCTGGTGAGGAACCCGACGGTCAAAACGACGTCGGCGTCGAGAATTTGGCCGGTCGTCGGGTTGACGCGGCGCGGGCCGATGGCGAACCCGGTTTGCGAAACGCTCCAGCGAATCGCGTTGTAATTGACGTCTTCCGGATCCCACTCGTCGTTGTCTTCTTGTTGACGCACTTCGACGGCGTTGTAGAAGCCGGCTTGCTCGAACGCGCGGTTCCATTCCAAAATACCGTCGCGCAAGAGCTTGCGATATTGGTACGGCGTCGCTTTATCGAGCCAGAAAACGATCGGCTTTTTCGGCAGCGATTTTTCGGCTTCCGGCTCGAGCTTTTCGAGTTGCCAACGGTCGATGTAGCGCTTGAAGTTGCCGTCCTGCGAAAGGTCGCTAACGTCGCAAATCGCCGAGTTAAAGTACCCGACGCGCTCGTCGGCGTAACGCGGCTTGTAGCCGGTATCCTTCAGGCGGCTAATCGAATAATGGACGTTAATCGTAACGCCGCGGGTGTCGATAACGGTGTCGCTCGAACCGGGACGTCCGCCGTAAGTCGCTTCGACTTCGATTTCAACGTTGTCTTTGAGGGCCTTGATCGACTCCCAACGCGAACGGTCGCGCGCAAACGAGAAATTGCCCAACGCTCTCGATTGAACGTTCGCCAACGTGTCGCTCATAAAGAGGCTCGTAACGTCGATAACGTAACCGCCTTGCGGGCCGCGCGCGACGATCGGCAGGCTGAAGACGACGCTGTCGGCGTAAGCGACTTTCAACGCTTCGGAGTCCGGGCCTTTGTTCGCGCGGTAACGATAGTTGCGACGCAGGAACTGAATGCGGTCGCCGACTTTGCGGAAACGCCAAATCATATCGTTGCCGAAGTTCCAAGACTGACCGCCGTAAAGCGCGTCTTCCCCGATCCCGCGAGCAATCGAGATGATCATAATGTAGTCGACGTCGAGCGAAGACGGCGTGATTTCCCAGAACAGATTCTCTTTTTGCGTGTAGGTCGGAATCGGGCCGCCGAGACGCGCCGCGTCCGGAGCGACTAAGTCGAAAGCGCGGTATTCGGTCGGAGCCGCCGCGAGCGCTTCTTCGGAAAGATTCGTCGCGACCGCTTCGGTTTCTTCGCCGTTATCCGGGGTCGGCATATTCGTTTCGCTAACGACCGCCGGTTTCGAAATTTCGATCGTCGCCGCGTCGTCGGCCCAAGCCGAAGCGCCGACGCCGAAAATAAGCGCGGCCAATAAAAAGAGATGACGTTTCATGAATAACCTTTCGTTACCTAAAATCGTTAGAACGAACTAAAACGTAATAACGTTTGTTTGCCAACCTCCGCCGCAACGTTAAATTTAGCGGAACCGCCAAAATCGTCGCGAACAAACAAGCAAAACCGTCCGTTCAATTTATTCAGCCTTTCTATTTTACCGCAACGACAAAATTTTATCAAGTAATAATTCTGGAAAGTTAGAAAAAATAAAGAATCTTTACCGGAAAAGAACGCAAACAACCAATTTTAACGAGCAAAGCGACGACGCCTATTTTAACGCGCCGCCTTGCCGCTCCCGTTTTCGCAGGCTTAGCCCAGTTTCAATAATCAAACAGCAACAAATAATTCAAGAAAAACAATGTTTTTTTCAATCTTGCGACGTTTTAAACCGTCGACTTTCCGCCAACGTAATTTCGCCGTCGACGATTTTCCGAACGATTTCGCGATTATTCGCCAAAAAATCGGCGTCGTCGAGCAGACTCGGAAGCGTTCGCCATTCGACGGCGGCGACTTCTTCCGGTTGCGGGCGCAATTCGACGTTCGGGTCGTCGGAGCGCGCGTCGGCGGCAAACCAAAAAAGCGGCGCGCCGGTCGGCGTTTGGCGTTTTCCGAGGAAGCGTCCGACGTCGACGGCGAGCCCGACCTCTTCGAGAAATTCGCGAGAAACGGCGTCTCGCGGCCTTTCGCCGTCCTCGATCCCCCCTCCGGGAAAACAAAGCGCGCCCGGAGCGGCGACCGTCGCGGAACGTCGAACGATTAGGAACTCGACGCGCGAAAAATCGAACGGTTTCCCGCTCTTAGTCGAAAACGGCGGTCGAGGAACGATCGCGACCGCTCCGCCGCGCCCTTTTTTCGCCGCGTTATTTTCGCCGTTTCCCTTATTTTCACTCGCTTCGCCAGTTTCCATATTTCCCGTCGTTTTCCCAATCTAAGGTTCAATTTCTTCCGCTCGCCCTTATTTTTACCCTCAGGCGGCGCGATTTTCGTTCTTTTCCGGCGTTTCGTCGGCGTTCTTTTTTTGCGTCCAACTCCAAAAAAGTCGCCCCGCTTCCAAACCGATCAGAATGCCGACGACGTTTTGAAAAACATCGATCAGTTCAAAATATCGCCCGGTATTCAAAAATCGTCTTCCCAACTCCTGCAAACACTCCGACCCGACCGCCCAAAGGAGCAAAAAAGCGCGCCAACGCCCCGGCGTCCAATTCCGCCGCGCCGCGCCGACGCCGAGTCCCAAAACGCCGAAAGCGCCGATATGACGCATATCGATTTCCCAGCCGATTTTCGGAAACGACGGTTGCGGCGTCAACAACATATACGCCATCCAAATAAAGTACGCGCCCGTCAAATACGCGACAAATTTTCTTATTCGCTCTCTTTTTTTAGCGTTCATTTTCCTTCGTCCCTCGTCGAGTCGCTCTTAGGCGACGCTTTTTTCATTATAACCGAAAAATTTTCTCCGAAAAGCCGAGACTTTATAAATTTCCTCCGTTTGTTAAATTCGCCAAATTCGCTTAAACCTCCGACGCGGTAAAATAAAACGACTTTACCGCCGCGACGCAAGAATTTCCTTGAAAAAATAAAATTGCCCTAGCGCTCGGGAACGAAAAACGGTAAACTTCGCAAAATTTTCCTTATATTCGTCCTTGTCGAACGCCGCGCAAGCGTCGTTTGGAGAGCGTTTTATGTCCGCTAAAATCCTCGATCGTTTAATTTCCGCCTTCGTCGGCGCCGTTTCCGCCGTCGGAACCGTTTGGTTTCTCGACGCGAACGCCCCCGACGCGGCCTCCGTTCCCCCCGCGTCCGACGCCGCGCCTGTCAAATTCGACCGCTTGGAAGTCGACGCGCTGCGAGTCAACGACGTTCTTTTCGTCGTCGACCCCCAAACGAAGGAACCGACGATCAAATTAAGCGCCGGTTCGATTTCCGCGCAAAATAACGTTTTCGCGGAACAAATCGGCGCTTTCCGCGTTCTCGGGCAAAAATTGCAAGCGACGCCGGACGACCCGTTGAACGCGCAAAGCCCCGTTTTCGCCGAGTTGGCGACGAATCAAGACGGCGGCGCCTACCTCGCGCTGTTGAGCCCGCAAGAGACGCACTCGATCACCGTCGGTTTCGATAAAACCGAAAAAGGTTGTCTTGTTTCCCAAAACAACGAAGATTCGTCGATGATCGCCCAAGCGATTTTCGTCAAACCGACCGCCGAGGACGCCGCGACGACGGACGCCGAATCGAACGTTCCCGCCGACGCCGCGCTTCCGCCGGTCGACGAAATCGCGCCGCCCGCGCCGCAAGACGCCCTCCCTCTCCCCGAGGCCGCGCCTCTCCCGTCCCCCGTCGACGCGCCTCTTCCCGCTCCCGTTCCCGACGTTCCGGGCGTTTAAAGGAATTAGGAGCGATCGTCGACGATGTTTCCGGCAAGCGCTAAACTTTGCGATTTCATCGCGTTATCGGCGTCGCGTCTTTCCGCTCGCTTTTCGCGACGCCGCGTCGCGAAGCAAATGCGCCTCGGCATCGCGCTTTTCGCCGTCGGCGCGTCGTTTGGCGCCGCTCCGCTTTTCGCCGATTCCGCGCTCGACGCGTCCGCTTCAAACGCCGCAAACCGCGTAAACAACGTCGAACTCGCAACCTTCGCCGCCGACGCAAACAGCCCCGCCGACGCTCCTTTTGTTAACGACGCAATCCCCCTATTTTGCGCGCCTCCCGCCCGTCCTTCACTTTTTTGCGAATTAGCCGGAATCCCCGCGGTTCCGTCAAAATGGAACGATCGCGCAAACTGGGCAACGCAAGCCGACGTCGCGCAATCCCTCCAATCGACCTATTCCTCGCGTCTTCCCCTTTCCCCGCTCGCCCCCCAACCGACGCGCTCCCCCCAAATTTCCCCGATCATCCGGGGCGGTTACATCTCGAACCTCCCGATAACGCCGTTCCGCGGGCGCGTTTTCGCTTACGCCGACGGTTCTTGGGGCAAACAAGCCGAACAGAATTCCGATCCGTTCGCGTCCGGATTCGCCGTCGCGTCGTTTGGCGGCGGAGTCGGCCAAGACTGGCGACTCTCGAAAAACGCGATTTGGGGCTTCGGTTTTCAAGGCCGCAACATCCAACTCGACCCCGACGCGTCGATTTACGAATCGGAAATCGATTCTCTCGCCGGTTTTCTGCGCTTAAGCCTTTTCGGCCCCCTTTGGCGACTCGATTTGTCGATCGGCGCCGCCCAAAACTGGAACGAACAAAGCCTTGACGAACAAGACGACGTCAAATATTCGTCGACGCAATGGAATTACGAAGCGGAATTTGGCGTTCGTTTCGATAAAGGATACACCCGCGTCGAACCGCTCGTTAACGTTCGCGTTTTGACGTTGCAGGAACCGGCGGAAGCGGAGCGACGTTTCGTTTTGCACGGTCGCGCCGGCGATTATTCCGACGCGTCGTATCGGCTGAAACTCGGCAGTCGTTTCAGTTGGGAATACGCGACGCACCTTGCGACGCTAAAACCTTATTTAACGGCGACTTGGGCGCACGAGTTCGGCGACCGCGCGCTCTATACGGTCGGCGAAAACACGCCCTTCCCGGTCGTCTATCGTTACGCTCGGCACCAAATGGCGCGCGACCGGCTCGACCTCGGCGGCGGCGTCGACGCGGCGCTTCGGGACACGGTCGACCTCTTCTTCCGTTACGACGTCGAGTTCGCAAAAGAATACTCAAATTACCTATTTTACGCGGGCTTTCACAAGAAATTTTAGCGACGCGGAGCCTTTACGCAGGAGGAGGCGACGACGCTCCGGGCGGGCTTTCACAAGAAATTTTAGCGACGCGGAGCCCCCAACGCCCCCAAACCGCCGCGCCTTTTTCGACGCGGACGCAAAGCCCCCGTTTTCCCCATTTTCTCTATTTTCCGCTTCGAGTCGCCGGCGCCCAAAAAAAATCGGAAAAAAACTCCGATTTTCTCATTTTGGCGATTGATTTTAACGCGACGAAGCGCTACCCTATATATCTAAAGCGGCGCGCCGAACGCTCAAGCGCCGTTTGCGAATTGTTCCGAAATTTTCCCCTATATATTAATGTCGGCGTCGTTTCGAACGCCGTCGACAAGGAGAACCGTATGTCTCGCCTCAATCGTCGTTCCTTTATGAAAAGCGTCGCTCTTTCGACCGCCGGTTTCGGCCTCGCCGCGACGACCGGCGCTTTCCCGGCGCCCGCGTTTAGCCGCGACGCCAACGCCAACTCGAAACTGAACCTCGCGCACGTCGGCGTCGCCGGGATGCAAGGCCCGTTCCACCGCGGCGGTATCGCGAAGGAAAATCGCATCGGCGTTTGCGACGTCGACGAAAAATTCCTCGAACAATACGGCGCCGAAATGCCGAACGCGAAGCGTTACGTCGACTTCCGCGAAATGTACGCCGAGTTGGGCGACAAACTCGACGGCGTCGTCATCACCACGCCGGACCACACGCACGCGATCGCCGCGATCGAAGCGATGAAGCTCGGGATCGCCGCTTACGTCGAAAAACCGCTCGCGCACGACGTTTACCAAATTCGCCAAATGCAAAAAATCGCTCGCGAAAAGAACCTCGCGACGCAAATGGGGACGCAAATTCACGCCGGCGACAACTACCGCCGCGTCGTCGAGTTGGTTCAATCCGGCGCGATCGGCGAAATCAAGAGCGTCGACGTTTGGTGCGGCACCGTCTGGGGCGGCAAACCGCGAAACACCGATAAACAAGAAGTTCCGAAGGGGCTCCATTGGGACCTTTGGCTCGGCCCGGCGCCGGAACGCGACTACAACTCCTGCTACTTCGGCGGCAGCTGGCGCGGTTTCTGGGACTTCGGGAACGGCGGTATGGGCGATATGGGCTGCCACTTTATGGACCTCGTCTTCTGGGCGCTCGACCTGAAATACCCGACGACGATCGAAGCGAACGCCGCGGAAGCCGCCGACGCCGACTACGCGCCGAAAGACCTGCAAGTCAAGTACGAGTTCCCGGCGCTCCCGGGTTCGAAGTCGCCGCTGACCGTTACTTGGAGCGACGGCGCCCGCAAGCCGGACTCGCTGAAAGAATACGGTCTCGAAAATTACGGGAACGGCGTTCTCTTCATCGGTTCCGAAGGCGCGATCTACTCGAACTACTCGCAACACACGATTCTGCCGAAAGATAAGTTTGAAGGCTTCAAGGCGCCGAACCCGACGATTCCGAAGTCGGTCGGCCATCACCAAGAATGGATCGACGCGATCAAAACCGGCGGTCGCGGCGAAACGACCTGCAACTTCGACTACTCCGGTCGCTTGGCGGAAACGATTCTCCTCGGCCCGGTCGCGTACCGTTGCGGTCAAAAGCTCGTTTACGACGCCGAAAAGATGAAGGTTACGAACTGCGACAAAGCGGCGGCGTTCCTGAAGCAAGCCGTCCGCGCCGGTTGGGAAGTCTGAACCGTTTCCCCCGCGTTCGGCGTCGGTCGCGCGTTTGACGCTTTTCAACCGGCGTCGGGAAGGAAGTCGGCCCCGGCTCTCCCGCCCCCGGCGTCGGTTGCAAAGTTTGACGCTTTTCAACCGGCGGCGGTCGGGAGTTCGGAACCGGCTCTCCCGCGCTCCAAGTTCGCAAGCCGAACCTTGCGCGCAAACCTCGTTCGAGCGGTTGTCTAAAAGACCGCTCGAACGACGCGATTCGCTCTTTCCTCGACGTTTGCGTTTCCCGGCTTTCGAAGCGGGCGACGCAAGCGCGGGGTGTTTTTCGCCCGTTCAAAAACGCTCGTTTTTCAAACAACGACCGTCTTTCCGCAACGCGTCCTTTTTATCCCGCTCAATTCCGTTTCAATAAAAAGTAAACGCTCCGCTATTAATATAACAGGCCGTCAACCGTTAATTATCGCGTCTTTTGCGCCCGCGTCGACCGCGAACGCACCCGCGGTATCCGAGGAGCGCGTCGACGTACCCAAACGCGCCGCGGTGATGCGTCAGCGTCGGGCGTTCGGTAAAAAACGGCCAAATGACGACGATTACGTCGAACCGCCGACGGCGCCGCTCTTCGCCGATTCGCGCCGCGAAGACGTCGGACGCTCGCGCTAATTTCTTGCGCCGCCGCGCGTCGACGGCGTTCAGCGTCGGGTAGTCCGGGTGTTCCCGACGCCGCGTTTTGACCTCGGCGAAAACGAGTTCCCGCGTCTTGCGGTCGAGGTAAACCAAGTCGATTTCGCAAGTTACGGCGTCGACGTTGCAGGCGATTACCCGCGCCCCGGGGAGGTTGCGGACGTACTCGAACGCGAACCGTTCGCCGTCAAGTCCGAGTTTGTCCTTCGGGTTCGGCGTCGGTCGATTCGGCGCGTCGGAGAAGTCTTCGAACGTCGTTCCTCGCCCGAACGGTCGCCCGAACCAACGCCGCCAAAGCCCGGGCGCGACGAACTTTAACGCTTCCTTCGCCGCCCAAGCGACGTCGTCCGCTTTGACCGCGAACCATTCCGCGACGGCGCGCCCGACTTCTCGCGCCAACGTCCTCAAAACGCCGACTTTCCGCGACGCGTTCTCCGTTTTTTTCGTTGTTTCCTCGCCGCGCCGCGCCATTTCTTTCTCCGCAAGTCGTTCGATTTCGCCGTCGTCTTAGTTTACTCGCTTTTCCGGCAAATTTCAAGCGTCGAACGCGCCCAAACAAGAAAAAAGTTTGCGACGCCGACCTTCCGCCGACGCCGCGAACCGTTTCGCTTCGTTTTCGTCAATTTTTCGCGTTCGAGCCGACCGACCGACCGACCGA
>JAFSDX010000242.1 GCA_017436025.1 Thermoguttaceae bacterium | reverse complement strand
TCCGTTTCTCGTTCTTCCGTTTCTCGTTCTTCCGTTTCTCGTTCTTCCGTTTCTCGTTCTTCCGTTTCTCGTTCTTCCGTTTCTCGTTCTTCCGTTTCTCGTTCTTCCGTTTCTCGTTCTTCCGCTTCTCGTTCTTCCGCTTCTCGTTCTTCCGCTTCTCGTTCTTCCGCTTGCGACGGCGGCGCGAAACGAACGGCGGCCACTTTTCCGCCGTCGAAACGGAGCGCGGCGACTTTCGGGAACGGACGCGGGAACGCCGTCGAGTCGAGGTCGAAAAGGAACGCCGAGCCGACCGCGTCGAGCGTCGCCCAAGAAATCGACGCGACGTCGCCGGGCCCGAGCGGCAGCAGTTCCGACGGCGGAATCGGAGCGGAGAACTCGCGCCAAGCGGTCGGGGAAAGCGGCGGGAGCGGCGCGTTAAGTTGCGAATCGTCGGCGCTTGCGGGCTTCTCGTCGAGGCCGAGCGCGGCGGTTCGGTCGACGGCGGTTTCGGCGGCGAAAAGAAGAACCGTCAAAATGAAGTCGGCGGCGAGTCGCTCTTCGGCGGCGCGGTCGCGGGCGCCTTTGGCGAGCGTCAGCGTCGCGGAAAACGTTTCGAAAAGCGTCTCGACCGCGCAAAAAATCCGGTGTTCGCCCCGTTTCGGGCGGTCGGAGACGAGGGACGCCGTCGCGCCGACGCCGACGAGAGAAAACGCGGAAAGGTCGAAATTTTCGGCGTCTTCCAAGCGTTCGTTCGCGTTTTGACGCGCGTTCTCGACGGCTTCTTTGATTTTTTGATTTTTGCTTCTGTTTTTTGCGACGGAGACCGGGCGTTCGGCGTTGGAAGTCGACGGTTGGCAAGTCGGCGCGGCTTTGCGTTCGGCTTCTTTGATTTTCTTGTTTTTGTTTGATTTTTCAGCGTCGGAAGCGGCGCGGGCGTTCGCTTTTTCCGCGTCGGCCAACGTCCGCGCTCGACGCAACGCCGCCGAAGCGAGAAGTCGCGCCGTTTGTTCGGACGAGTAATTCTCGGGACGGAACCCTAAAAACGCGTTCGTCGCTTCCGGCGAATACGGGATCGTCGCTTCCAAAAAGGAACGCGACGCGCCCGGGAGCGACAAATAATCGGACAAGAACGCCGAACCGCCGCCGGTAATCGAAAAGACGTGTCGCCAAGGCGTTGCGCGGAGGCGAAGGAAAGCGGCGAGTCGGGCGGTCGAGCGAGCGTCGGCGGAAGCGGAGGCGGTCATAACGGTTTTAACGGCAATATCGGGTTTGATTTTCGGAAAACGGCGTCGTTAATCGACGGCGGCGCGCGAAACGCTTCGCGAACGTCGTTTTTTTTATCGGCGTTTTTCCTTATATTATTAATACGGCGAATACGGCGAAAAATTGGGCGGTAAAGCGGCGTTTCCTTACTTGCGTTCGTTAGGGCGCAAGGTTGGGGCGAAATCGGAGGCGCGGCGGGCGATTTTTTTCGATTTTTTCGAGCGTTTTCCGAAAATTTGCGAAAATTTCTTTGACTTTCCGACCTCGAGCGGGTAAAATGACGTTTTCTTCCGGATTTCGGCGTCGTCGAATCCGGCGCGAGAACGATTCATTTTTTTCGAGAGGCATATTCGTATGACTAAAAAGACGCAAATTTCTCGACGCAAGTTCATCGGCGCGGCGGCGGCCTGTTCGCTTCCGCTCTTCGTCCCGGGGCGCGTTCTCGGTAAAGACGGTCATTTTCCGCCGAGCGAAACGATCAACGTCGGTTTGATCGGGCTCGGGACGCGGCGCAGCAACGTCGGTCATCGTCCGGGCGCCCGTTTCTGCGCTTACTGCGATATCGACACGCGCCGTCTGCCGAAAGAAGAAAACGGCGTGAAAACGTTCCAATATTATCAAGAAATGTACGATATGCCGGAACTCGACGTCGTCTCCGTCTCGACGCCGGACCACTGGCACACGCGCATGACGATCGACGCCTGCAAAAAAGGGAAGGACGTCTACTGCGAAAAACCGCTCACCTTCTCGCTGATGGAAAGCCGGCAAATCGTCGAGGCGGCCCGCAAGTACGACCGCGTCGTTTCGAGCGGTTCGCAACGCGTGATGGAAGACTACGGCCACTATATGGCGCCGATTATTATGTCCGGCGCTATCGGCGAAGTCAAGGAAATTTACGCCGGTTGCGGCGGCGCGCCGTCGGAACGCACCTACGACCCGGAACCGTGCCCGAAGGAACTCGACTGGGACGCTTGGGTCGGCCAAGCCCCGTATTTCGAGTACAGCAAGCGCGCGATCGACCCGATGACTTGGCGCTATAACACGGCGTTCGGCACCGGCGGTCTCGGCGACTGGGGCGGACACAACTTCGGCGGCGCCCTTTATTCTTGCGGAATGGACCACGTCGCGCCGAAAGAAATTTACGCGCCGCACACCGAAGAAAACCCGACCGACGGCGCGATGATTCTGATGGAAAACGGCGTCAAATTCTATCACTCCGGAGGCGGCGGCATCCGCATCGTCGGGACGAAGGGCGAATTCGTTCACGGTCGCAACCCGCAACTTCGCCCGTTGAAAGCGGTTAACGTTCGTCGTTACAGCGGCGGCGCGGACAACATCGCGGACGACTTCCTCTACTGCGTCCGCCGGCGCACCCGTCCGTTCCAAGACGTTTTCTACGGCGCGAACGTGTCGGACTACGGCCATATGTGCATCATCGCTTACAAACTCAAACGCCATCTCGTTTGGGATAAGGAAAAAATGGAATTCGTCGGCGACCGCGAGGCGACCGCGATGGTTTCGAAGGTTCAACGCGCCCCGTATCAAATCGAAGTTTGAGCGCGGCGGCGAGACCCGTTAGAACCCGTTTGAATAAATTGAAAATCGAAACTGGAAAGAAATAAGGTTGCATACGATGAAAAAATATTCGATTCTTTTGGCGCTCGCGCTGACGCTCGGCTCCGCGAACGTTTACGGCGCCGACTTCGGCGATTTGCTCGCTCGCTTGAACTCCCGCGACTTCTCGGCGGAGCGCGACGTCGTTACCGGCAAGGGCGGCGTTTACGTCGGCGAACTGGTCAACCCGCACTCCGAAACGCCGATGTTTAAGGCGCGCGACGAATACCGTCAAATGATCTTCGACGCGCAAAAAGCGAAGGACGCCGCGAAAATCGCCGACCTTTGCGCTTTCGCCGTCGACGCGCTGAAAGCGGACGTCTCGGACGAAACGAAGGCTTGGCTTCTCGAACAACTCGGCGTTATCGGAACGGACGCGCAAGTCCCGGCGATCGCCGAATGTCTCAAAAGCGACAAACAACGCGTCGTCGACGCGGCCGCCGCTTCGCTCGCGAAAATCCCGGGCGACGCCGCGTTGAAAGCGTTGGAAGCCGCGAAGGATATTCCGGCGGTCGCCGCCGCGCTGACCTGCCGCAAAGCGCCGATTTTCGACTTCGAATCGGTCGAACCGAGCTGGCCCGCCGCCGTCTCGAAAGCGTCGGACGCCGACGTCGAGAAATGGCTCGCGAAGTACGACGAACTCGACGACTGGACGAAAGAACAAACGCTCGCCGGGCTGACCGCGCGCAACGATAAAAAATACCGTCCTTACGCGCTCAAAGCGTTGAAGTCGGACAAAGCCGAAATGCAAAAGGCCGGGTTCCTCGCGCTTGAGAAAATGGCGACCGCGGAAGACGCCGCCGTTTTCGTCGAATGGTTGAAGAAGGATCGCGGCTTGGCGACCCGTTTGGCCGGGTTCGTCGTCGCCGACGGTTTCGACGAAGCGTTGCTCGCTTGCCTCGACAAAGCGGCGGACGACCAAGAATTCGGCGACTTGGCGACGATTCTGTCGAACCGCGCCGTCGACGTTCGTCCGGCGATCTTCGCGAAAACGACCGCCGCCGAGTGCCCGGATCGCCTCGCGCTGATGCAACGCGTTTGCAAGCTCGCGACGACCGACGATATGCCGCAATTGCTCGAATCGGTCGCTCGTTTCCCGCGCGGCAAAGATCGCGACGCGGCCCAAAACCTCGTCGCCGCTCTTTGCGCTAAGGACGCGACCTCCGTTCTCGCGTTGGCCGACAAAATGTCGCCGGCGTTCGTTTACCCGATCGCCGCTCGCGTCGGGGGCGACGCCGCGAAAGCCGCGATCGAAAAAGCGCTCGACTCGAACGATCCGAACATGCGCGCCGTCGGTTTGGCCGCGTTGAACGTTTGGGCGGACGGTCAATTCGCCGCGAAAATGGAGGAAATCCTCAATTCCAACGCTTTTGCGCCGCAACAAAAGATCGCCGTTTTGCGCGCTTATATTCGCGTTATTTCGCTTCCGGACGATCAAATCGGGATCAAAATTTCGCGCGAAGAAAAGCTGGCGAAGCTGAAGGTCGCGTACAACGGCGCGACGCGCGCCGACGAAAAGAAACTCGTTCTTTCTCGTTTGGCCGCGAACCGTTACGAAGATTCGTTTAAATTCGCGATCGAATGCGCCGAAACCGCCGACGCCGCCGTTCTCGAAGCGGCTTACGAAGCGGTCGTCGCGCACGCTCACGACACGATTCTGCGCAAACAGTTCCCGGAACTCGCCGAGAAAGGTTTGAATATCGTTATCGAAAAGAGCGCGAACAAAGACTTGGTCGAACGCGCCAAGACGTATAAAGGCCGTATGGAATGACGCTAACCGGCGAGACGGCGGCGCTTGCGTCGCTTCGAACGCCGAAAAAAGTTGATTAACGAAAACGCCCGTCGAGCGAAATCTCGGCGGGCTTTTTTTGGGGACGCGCAGAATAGTGTTCGTAAATGAAATTATTATTATT
>JAFSDX010000241.1 GCA_017436025.1 Thermoguttaceae bacterium | reverse complement strand
GAACCGTAAAATGAAAAACGTTTGCAATTATCAAAACGTCAACCGAGGTCGACTGGTCGCCGCGTGGATTTGGAACGTCGTTTCGGCGCGTCCCAACGGTCTGGAACGCGGACGCAAAACGAGCGTCAACCCGGCGGCGCTCTACCGTCGAGCCGCCGACTTGGGGCTCGACTCCGGCTTTATCAACCGAACCGCGCGTTGCTACTTTCCCGACCTCGACCTCCGCGACGCCGTTTGGAAGATTCCGCGGCAACCTGAGTTTCGCCTTTTCGAGAAGGAGGCGGACGGCGAACTCGGACGCGCCTTCAATAATTGGGCGTACTTCTTGTTTATGAAAGAGAAACACGTTCTTGTTTCCGTAATCAAAAATTACGCGCAAGAGAACGGTTTCAACTTTCGGATGATTCAACGGGCGGCGAAAGCGTTGCGGCTCGAGTCGGTTCAAGGCGACGACGGCAAATACTACTGGGTTAGGCGCGACCAATTCGCGTTCTCGGACGTCGTCGGGATTGTCGCCGGGAAGTTGTACGAAAGCCGTTTCGAAAACAACCCGAACAAATTTTTGTACACGCCGCAAAAAATCGTTAGAATAGAGGAACTGCCGGACGCCCTGTCGACGCGGCGCTGAACCGCTTGCTCGCCGAAGGTTTGGCGAAGGCGCATATCTTTTTCGACGCGACCGTCCGCGAAGACCGCGAAGGATTTTATTGAGATGAAAAAACAAGAAACGCCCGCCCAACCGAAAGTCGTCCCCGACGCCGTCGCCGCCGGCTTCCCGCCCCCGCTCCGAACCGGCGCGCTTCGTTTTCCCTACGCTCCGAAGAACTCCGTCTGCACGCGCACGCACGGAAACGCCGCCCAATTAACCCGGTTTCACGCCGAATTAAATCTTGCGCGTCCCCGAACGGCGGCGCGGCGAAACGTCTGAAAGCCGCGTTTTTTGAGCGACGCTATTTTAACCTCTACGGCTTGAAACAAGCGTCAAACGTCTTTGTTATCGCGACTCGGCGTTTGACGCGCCCCACGCAACCCTCTTTCCGCTTCCGATTAAATAGTCCGCCTTACAATATTCTTGTCTGCAATACCAACGCCGCGAGCTCGGCCTCGAAATAAAAAGCGGCGCGCGGGAAATTTGACGTCGAAAATAATTCTGCTATAATCTTATAACGGGGCGTTTTCTGGTTGCGCGAGAATCGCCCAAATTGCGGATAAAACGCGTTAAACGGGCGGAGCGTCGCGGCGATGAGTCAAATACTGTCGAAAAAAGAAATGTCGGAAGAGGATATTAAGCGCCTGTATATTACTCCGGCGCTTGAAAGTCGTTGGCCCGCCGACAAAATTACGATGGAAACGCAAATCACCGACGGTCGCGTCGTCTTGAAAGGTTCGAAACCGTTTCGCGATAAGCCGAAGCGAGCGGACTACGTCCTTTATTGGCGGCGCGACTACCCGCTCGCCGTCGTCGAGGCGAAGGACAACACGCATAGCGTTTCGTTCGGTTTGCAGCAAGCGATCGAATACGCGACGATGATGGACGCGCCCTTTGCGTACAGTTCGAACGGCGACGGTTTCGTCGAACGCGATCTACTGACCGGCAAAGAACGCGAGTTCGGGCTCGACGAGTTCCCAAGCGAAGCCGAGTTAGTCGAACGTTTTATACGCGGCAAAGGAATAACGCCCGAGTTGGAAAAGATCGCGAGCCAGCCGTATTACGTCGATCAAAAGACGCATTCGCCGCGTTATTATCAACGCGTCGCGGTCAACCGAACGCTCGACGCGATCGCGCAAGGTCAAGAGCGCATTTTGCTCGCGATGGCGACCGGCGTCGGCAAAACTTACACGGCGTTTCAGATCGTTTATCGTTTGCTCAAAAGCGGCTTGAAGAAGAAAATTCTTTACCTCGCCGACCGCAATATTCTCGTCGATCAGTCGATTCAACAGGACTTCGCGCCGCTCGAAAAAGTCGTTCACAAGATTAACGTCGGCAAGGACGCCAAGGGCGCCCGAAACGCGTTGGCGGCGTATCAAGTTTACTTCGCGCTCTATCAGCAGTTGATCGGCGACGACGAAACCGAACATTTTCGCGAACTTTTCGCGCCCGATTTCTTCGACTTGATTATCGTCGACGAATGCCATCGCGGCTCGGCGAAAGAAGATAGTCGTTGGCGGCGTATTTTGGAGTATTTCAGTCCCGCGACGCAAATCGGGCTGACCGCGACGCCGAAGGAGACGAAATACGTTTCCAACATTAACTACTTCGGCGAGCCGATTTACGCGTACAGTTTGCGCCAAGGTATCGACGACGGGTTCCTCGCGCCCTTCAAAGTCGTCAATATTACGACGAACATCGGCGACGAGTGGCGCCCGCTCAAAGGCTGGCGCGACGCGTCCGGCGAGCTTATCGAAGACCGCGTTTACAACAACGCCGACTACGATTACAACATCGTGATCGAAGACCGCGCCCGCGAAGTCGCCGAAGAGATAACGCGTTACCTCCGTTCGACCGACCGGCTCGCGAAAACGATCGTCTTTTGCCCGACGGAGGACGCCGCCGAGCGAATGCGTCAAGCGCTAGTTAACGCCAACTCCGATATGGTGCGCGAACATCCCGATTACGTCGTGCGAATCACCGGTTCCGACGAATACGGCAAAGGCAAGCTCGACTATTTCATCTCCGTCGCCGAACCGTTCCCGACGATCGCGACGACGTCGAAGCTCCTGACGACCGGCGTCGATTGCAAAATGACGAAACTTATCGTGTTGGACTCCTGCATTTCGTCGATGACGGAGTTCAAGCAAATCATCGGGCGCGGAACGCGAATCCGCGAAAAAGACGGCAAAACGCACTTCGTCGTAATGGATTTCCGCAACGTTACGCGCCTCTTCGCCGACCCCGATTGGGACGGGCCGATCGAAATCGACGAAGGTTTCCAACCCGGGCAAAGCGAAAAAGTCGAGCGCGACCCCGACGAAGACGGCGACGAACGCGACGAACAGTCGAAAGAAAAGAAAGCGAAACCGATCGTCGGGCCGGACGGTTGCCGCGTCGAAGTAATCTATAAAACGGTCTCGGTTTACGACGTCGACGGCAAGCTCCTGCGTCAAGAGAGCGTCGTCGACTACGCTCGGGCGAACCTGCTCGGCGAGTACGCGTCGCTCGACGATTTTATTCAAAATGGAGCGCGGAGGAGAAAAAGGAAACGCTTCGTCAAATGATGAGCGAACGCGGTGTCGACCTTGAAGAACTCAAAGCGGAACAAGGTTTGGCGGAAGCGGACGATTTCGATTTCGTCTGCCATTTGGCGTTCGGACGCAAACCGGCGACGCGTCGAGAGCGGGCCGCGAAAGCGCGTCGACGCGACGTCTTCGACAAATACGGCGACCAAGCGCGGGCCGTCTTGGACGCGCTTTTCGAAAAGTACGACGCCGACGGGATTTACGAAATTGAAGATTTGAACGTTTTGAAATTGAAACCGTTTGCGCAAATGGGCAAACCGTCGAAATTCGTCGGATTTTTCGGCGGAAAAGTCGCGTATCTGCAAGCGGTGAAAGAACTTGAAAACGCGCTCTACGCCGACGAGGAGGCGGCGTTATAACGGCGCGAGCTTTAACCGGTTTTGTGAAAAGACTTCGCGATATTATGCGCAACGACCCCGGCGTCAACGGCGACGCGCGGCGGATCGAGCAAATCGTCTGGCCGCTCTTTTTGAAAGCGTACGACGCCAAGGAAACGGACTGGGAATTCGAAGATGAAAATTACGTCTCGATCGTTCCGGAAAACTGTCGTTGGCGCGCGTGGGGCGACAATAAATCCGGCAAAGGGCTCACCGGCGACGAACTCCTCGACTTCGTGAACAACGAGCTTTTCCCGACGCTGAAAAACCTCCCGGTCGACGCGTCGACGCCGACGAAGCAAGCGGTCGTTCGCGCCGTCTTCACCGACGCGAACAACTATATGAAAGACGGCGTGTTGTTGCGGCAAATTATCGACGAAATCGGGTCGCTCAACTTGGACGATTACGAAGAAAGTCGCGCGTTCGCCGGCGTTTATGAGCAGATGCTCAAAGAGCTTCAAAGCGCGGGCGCGGCGGGCGAATTTTACACGCCGCGAGCCGTAACCGACTTTATGGCCGAGGCGGTCGAGCCGAAAATCGGCGAAACGATGGCCGACTTAGCGTGCGGAACCGGCGGCTTTATCACAAGTTGGCTGAAAGAGTTAAGCAAGCGGCAAAAGAAGGCCGACGACGTTCAAAAGATCGCCGACAGCGTTTACGGAATCGAAAAGAAACAGTTGCCGTACATTCTTTGCGTTACGAATATGCTCGTTCACGGAGCGGACGAACCGCGGATTTATCACGACAACGCGCTTCTTCGCGATCTCCTCGACTATACCGACGACGACCGTTTCGACGTGATTTTGATGAACCCTCCTTACGGCGGTTCGGAAAAACTGGACGTGCAAAACCATTTCCCGAAGGACTTGCGAAGTTCCGAGACGGCGGACTTGTTCGTCGCGACGATCGCTTATCGTCTGAAGCGCGGCGGACGGGCGGCGGTCGTTCTTCCGGACGGTTTCCTCTTCGGTTCCGATTCCGCGAAGATTAATATCAAGCGTAGAATCTTGACGGAGTTCAACTTACACACGATCGTGCGCCTCCCGGGGAGCGTTTTCGCGCCGTATACGTCGATCGCGACGAATCTTTTATTCTTCGACCGAACCGGCCCGACGCGAGAAACGTGGTTCTACCGTCTGGACATGCCGGAGGGTTACAAGCATTTTTCGAAGACGAAACCGATGACGTCGGAACACTTTGAACCGGCGCGAGCGTGGTGGAAGGAGCGCGTCGAAATCGAGGTCGACGGGGCCCCGAAAGCGAAGCGCTTCGACGTCGCGGAGTTGGGCGAAGCGACCGGGTTCGATTGGGACCGCTGCGGTTTCCCGCGTTACGAAGAGGAGATTCTCGACCCGAAAGAGACGATCGAGCGTTACCAAGCGAAGCGCGCGGAGCTGAACCGCCGCGTCGACGCGACGCTCGCCGCAATCCGCGAAAAATTGGGAATCGCGACGGAGGACGAAGACGAATGACCGCGCAAGAGTTGAAAAACAGCGTGTTGCGTCGAGCGTTCCGCGGCGAGTTGGTCGAGCGTCGCGTCGAGGAAGGAACCGGCGCGGAGCTTTTGCGTCAAATCGAAGCGGAGAAAGCGTCCCTAACGAAAGCCGGCAAACTGAAAAAAGAGAAACCGCTCCCGCCGATTACCGAAGAAGAGAAACCGTTCGAGATTCCCGAACACTGGACGTGGACGCGCTTGGGAAATATCGGTTCGTGGGCGGCCGGCGCGACTCCGTCAAGGAGTAATCCGGCGTATTATCGAGGAAATATTCCTTGGTTGAAAACGGGAGATTTGAACGACGGGTATATTTCCGAAACTTCCGAAACGATTTCCGAGTTAGCGTTAGAAAAAACGTCCGTTAGACTTAATCCAATAGGTTCCGTGCTTATGGCAATGTACGGCGCAACGATTGGAAAGTTAGGGGTATTGAACATTGAAGCGACGACTAATCAGGCTTGTTGCGCGTGCATTCCGTTTGCCGGAATGCTTAATAAATTTTTGTTTTATTTTTTAATGGCGCAAAGAACCGCGTTTATTCAAATGGGGGCTGGAGGCGCGCAACCTAATATTTCTAAAGAAAAGATTGTTCGTTCCCTAATCCCGCTTCCCCCGTTGGCGGAACAAGCGCGCATCGTCGCGAAGTTGGAGGAGAGTTGGCCGGAAATCGAACGTTACGCGGCGGCGCGGGACGAACTGGAAGCGTTGAACCGACGTTTTCCGAACGACTTGCGTAAAGCCGTGTTGCAAAGCGCGATTCGCGGCGAGTTGGTCGAGCGTCGCGACGAAGAAGGAACCGGCGCGGAGCTTTTAAAGCAAATCGAAGCGGAAAAAGCGTCCCTAACGAAAGCCGGCAAACTGAAAAAAGAGAAACCGCTCCCGCCGATTACCGAAGAAGAAAAACCGTTCGAGATTCCCGAACACTGGACGTGGACGCGCTTGGTATCGGTTGCAGAAATTATTATGGGACAATCGCCGAAAGGTGAAGCGACTACCGCTGATTCAAGGTTTATGCCTTTAATTGGTGGAGCCGCCGATATGAAACCAGATTCTTTAACGCCCACTCGTTATACTAAAGAGCCAACTAAAATTTCGAAGGTTGACGACGTTATACTTTGTATTCGCGCAACCTTAGGGAAACCTGTTTTTGCTGATAAAGAATATTGCTTAGGGCGTGGCGTAGCGGCTATACGTTCGACGTTGCCAAAGAAATTTATTCGTTACTTTTTCCTAAGTTTTGAACAATATCTCTACGACAAAGCCACAGGAACAACGTTTGCTCAAGTAACAGGTACAACCTTAGCAGAAATGCCTTTCCCGCTTCCCCCGTTGGCGGAACAGGCGCGCATCGTCGCGAAATTGGAGGAGATTCTGCCATTGTGCGACCGCTTGCGCTAACGCGTTTGACCGGTCGGGGCTCGAAAACGGGGCCAACGTTACGCGCCCCGCGCCGCGCCGCGCAAAGTCGAACGCTTCCGCCGAACGCTCCGCTTCCGTCGTTAGTTTTTTTCTTGAGGCGGCAACGGCGCGTCGGCGGACGCAGACTTGCCGAAGTCGAGCGATTGACATAAAAATACGACCTCCCTATCGGCTTGGGAAAAAGCGGCGATAAGTTACGAGACTGGTAACTCGCCAAAATTCCCCGGAATCCCCAAGCGAATGTTGTCAAAACAACAAACAACCTCTACGAATTGTCTCACTGCCAATTTAGGTTAACGGCTGTCGTTTTCAAAAGGAAAATGCCATTTTGGCAGAAGTCTTGCGCAATTTTAAAGTCGTTTTCCTTCGCAAATCCTCGTTTTTCAGTTTCTTATCTAGAAAAAATGCATTAAATCTTTCAATTTTGGCTTTTGGCGTCGCTGTTGCATAACGGTCGGAAAAAGAGAAAGGCGCTAGGGCCAACAAGCGTTTAATTAAACGACGCGTCAAGAAAAGTACGTTTGAAGGCGAAAAGTATAAAACAGCGGTCGTAGGATATTTGCTGAAAATGAAAAAAGTGAAAGAATATTTTGCGTTTGTCGACGAATCCGGAAGCCATGGTTGGGATTTTGATAAAGATGGAAATTCTCGTTTTTTCGTCGTAACCGCTATCATTGTTGAATCGGACGACGTCGCTAATTTGCGCGAAGAAGTTGAAAAAGTACGAAAACAATTTTTTCAAACGGGCGAAATCAAATCGAGCAAAATTGGAAAGAATAATAATAGACGGAAAAATATTCTTAACGCCGTTATACCGTTGCCGTTTAAAATCTTCGCCGTAGTTTTCGATAAATCGAAAATGTTAGACTACCGCGGACTGCATTACAAGACGTCGTTCTATAAATTCTTGAACAATATTGTTCATAAAGAACTCTCGTGCGCGTTCGCTAATTTAACGGTAGTTGCCGACGAAATCGGCGGCAGCGATTATATGCAAAGTTTCAGCGCGTATGTAAAAGCAAATGAAAAAAAGCGCGATTTATTGGGCGTCTTTAAATTTGTTTTTCAGAATAGCGCGCAAGACGTATTGATTCAGTTAGCGGATTTAATTGCGGGGACGCTCGCCGCTTCGTATCGGCCAGACAACACGATCGACTGGAAGAAAATATTGCGTGAAAAGACTCTTCGCCTGTGCAATTATCCGCTCACAACTAAAGCTTTTAACGTGAATAATCCACTTGCTAAAAAATATGACGCGGAAATTGCCGAAATTTGTTTGCGGCAAGTCGATAGATTTATTTCCACTTATGAAGACGACGGCGACGAGGTAAGAAAACAACAAGTTCTCACGCTTAAATATCTGGCTTTCAGATTTTTAAACAACGATTTAAGAAACTACATTCAATCTAAGGAACTTATTGGGCATTTGGCTTACGCCGGATTTGAAGAGATTTCGGCAAGATATTTTAAAACAGAAATAATTGCTCCAATGCGCGACAGCGGTGTAATTATCGCCAGTTCGCCACGCGGTTACAAAATACCTGCGCGCGAACAAGAACTTAACGACTTTGTCGCAAATAGCGAAAAAACAATAAGCCCAATGATTTCGCGGCTTATTAAATGTCATAACTTAATAAAAGTAGGAACAAACGGCAGGGTTAATTTAGCGGAAAGGATAGAAGATTTAGGTTTAAAAGAGTTGATTGCAAATAACGAAAGATAAGAACACAAGTTTTCATTAGAGACGTTACCAATAAAAAGGCGCGTAAATAAAGAAAGTTGGCGCGCTTTTGCGACGCTTCCGCCTTAACGGGGCGACGATTGGGCGTCGTCAAGGCCCCCAATTTTCGACGCGACTCAAGGCCCGGGGCGCCGGAGAGCGTCGCGTCGCGAACGAAACCGGACGTCGCGCCGACGACAAGGAAACGTCGACGCTTGGCGAAACGCGCCGTCGAGACGCTCGCGGCGATTGGGGAAAAGCGAAAAATCGGCCCCTCCAAAATCGCGTCGAAAAACGGCGAAATTTTTTTGGACTTTTGAGAAAACGACGCGACGTCAAAAAGTCGACGTTCGACGCTCCGCTTCGGCGGTCAAACTTTCGTTCCAAGCAAGCGAAAGCGCGCCGCGCAAACGTCGACGTCGGCCCGGCGCTCGAACAGGCGCGACGAGGGCGACGTTCATTCGTCGTCTTTTTTGCGTTTGCGGCGCGTCGGGCGGTTTTGCGCGGCGAGGCGCTTTTCGAAGTCGGAGTCGATTTTTTGCGTTTTGTTGAACGCGTCGTACTCCGCGACGGCTTTTTTATCCGCTTGACGCTTCGAGATTCGGCCTTTGTCGGGCAGAATCTTGTATTCGCGGAACGCGAGGAACTTGTCGACGCTCGCGGCGAAGGCTTCCATCGTGAAGGCGTTTTCGCGTTCGATCAGGTCTTCGATATAATCGAAAAAGCTCGAAACCAAGCGTTCGAGCCGCCGAATCTCCGCTTCCGTCAGGTAATTTTTCGCGACCGTAACGTCCGATTTCAGAATGCGACCGTTCGGCGAGTTCTTCCACGTCGTCAAGCCCATATTTTCCTTGGCGCGATCGGCGTTCGCGTAAACGATTTCGGCGGCGGTCGCTCCGACGATCGCATAGTGGAACTTATTTTGAACCATCGCGTAAAAGTCGTTGGTAATCGGCGACTTAGGGTCGTAGTCGACGCTACATTCGGCGAAAATATCGGTGATCTGCAACCAGATACGGCGTTCGCTAGCGCGGATCGAGCGAACGCGTTCGAGTAATTCGCGGAAAAAGTCTTTGCCGAACGCTCGACCGTTTTTGAGCCGTTCGTCGTCGAGCGCGAAACCTTTAATCATAAACTCTTTAAGAACGCCGGTCGCCCAAATGCGAAAGCGCGTCGCGCGGCGCGAGTTGACCCGATAGCCGACGGAGATGATCGCGTCGAGCGAATAGAATGCGACGTTGTAGGTTTTGCCGTCTTCGGCAGTATGTGCAAATTTGGCACATACTGCTTCGGCTTCTAACTCGCCTTCGTCAAAAATGTTGCGCAGATGTTTCGTAATCGCCGAGCGGTCGACGCCGAACAGTTCGGCCATCGCCTTCTGCGTAAGCCAGATTGTATCGTCTTTAACGACGGCGTTTACCGACAAATCTTCTTCGGCGGAGCGGTAAATCAAAAACCGGAAATCGTCGTTCATTGCGCTTCCTCGTTTCGTTGCGTTGGGCGGGCCGGAACCGTCGCGACGGCGGCGGACGGCGCTATTATAGCGAACGGCGCGACTCGAAGCAAGGGAAGAAAGCGCGGCGAAAACGCTTGTCTTTTTCTTCGTCGGCAAATTTTCGCAATCGTTCCGTCGGCGGTTGGAATTTAACGTTAAACGAATTTAACGCGACGCCGGAAACGCCGCTCGTCCCGTTTCGGCGGCAAGCGGAATCTAACGTGAACCCCGTCTAACGCGCCTCCGCGGGGTGGAATCCAACGTAAAAACGATTTAACGGCGCGTCAAAATCGACGCCGGCGGCGCGCTTTCGCAAGTTTAGCCTTCTTCCGCTTATCCGGCAATCTTCGGACGCAATCGCGTTTCCCGCTCGTTTCAATCTTTCGACTTTTGAGTCGCGCTCACTATTGGTCGACGTCGGAACCGCTCGAATCGGCGACGCGGCCTCTTGACTTTTTAACGCGATCGGATATACAGCGGTCGCAACCTTTCTGGCCGCCGCTTTTATGGAAAGGTAGGTAGTTTATGGCGAGTTTGCAAGATAGAAAAAGAAAGAACGGCAAGACCGCTTACGTAATCCAGTTTTCGCTCGGCGGCGTTCGGCGTTCCGTTTTCCTCAACGCAAAATATACCAAACGCGTCGCTAAAGAAACGAGTCTTTACGTCGACGAATTGGCGACGGCTCGCGAATTCGACGCGCCGCTCGATCGTCGCGTGATGGCGTGGCTCGAAAATATCGACGACAGACTCCGCGAGCGGCTCGGTCGCGCCGGTTTGATCGCGACCAATAAAAACGTTTCGATCGGCGAATTGATCGAGTTGTATATGGAAGCGGAAAGTTCGTCGATGAAACCGGCGACGCTCGACGGAAAGCGCGTTCGTTTTCGCCAATCGGCGCAACGTCTCGACTTTGCCCAACGAGCGTCGCGGCTCGAAGTCGCCGACGTCGTTCGGTTCAAGACGAAGCTTGACGCCGACTTTTCGGAAGCGACGCGAGCCGGAATTTTGAAAGCAATGTCCCGAGTTTATTCTTGGTGCAAGTCGCTCGGTTACGTTTCGAGCAACCCGTTTTCCGGTTCCAAAAGGCTCGTTTTCGAACAAAAAGAAGGAAACGTTCGTCTCGCTGGAAACCTACCGCCGCTTAATCGACGGTTGCGACGACGCAGAGCTTCGCGTTTTGTTGGCGTTCTATCGAATCGGCGGTTTGCGACTCAGCGAAGCGTTCGAAGCGCGTTGGGAAGACGTCGATTGGACCGCCGAGCGTTTTATCGTTCGGTCGCCGAAGACGGAACGCAGCGGCAAGGATCGGCGGATTATTCCGTTGTTTGCGGAACTCCGGCGAGAATTGGAGTTCTTGCGTTCCGAAAGCCGCGTCCATGATTTTATCGTCGTCAAACGTCGCGATAAACAAAGCGTTTACAACGCGATCAAGAATCTTTGCGCCGTTCTCTGGATACCGGTTTGGGCGCGTTTGGTTCAAAATTTGCGAGCGAGCCGGTCGAACGAAATTTACCGCGAATTTAACGAAGTCGCGGAATCGGAGTGGATTGGGCACACGGCGACGACGGCGCGACGCCATTATTTACATCTGCTCGACGACGACTTTGCCAAAGCATTGGCGAAATCGTAAAAAGGTTGCGAAAACGGTTGCGTCGCCTAACGGAACGCGTCGGAATCAATCGAAACCGACCGGAACGCGGCAAAGCCCGCAACTGTTTTCACAACAACGTTTTAAACCGCAATTCCCTAAATCGCGACATTTGCGGCTAGCCCCCAAAAACGCCGTTTAAACGCCCGACGGGAGCGGAAACCGAGTTCGCGCGGTAGCGCGGGTAAAACCGCCTTCGGCGGGCAAAGTTTTTGGGAAAATTTCGGTCGGCGGCTTTTTATTTTCTTGAAACGCGCCCGGAAATCGTTTATAATCGGGGCGACGTCGGCGGAACGAACGGACGTCGAACGGTTTTTAAGAGCGGAAATTTGGGAACGCGTCGTATTTTTGTTTTTGGCGCGTTAAACGGTTAACGAGAGGAAAACGAGATGCAAAGACGGGATTTCATTCGCGGCGTCGGCGCCGTCGGCTTGACGTTGGGGTTGGGCGCGCTCGAAACGGCGAGTTTCGCCGCCGAGTCGGAGAAAAAAGGACGCAAAATCCTCTATTTCGACCTCTCGACCGAATGGGAACACCCGCCGACCGTCGACGAAGCGGACGGAACGAGCAAAGCGGCGAAAATCGTCAAAAAACTCGGCGAGTCGCTCGGATACGAGGTCGACTGCACCAAGGACGGCTCCGTTTTCGACGGCGATTTGTCGCAATACGCGGCGTTCGTCTTCATGACGTGCGGCGATTTGGACGTAAAAGTCCCGAACCGGACGCCGGTCTCCGAAACGGGGCGCGCCAACCTCTTCAAAGCGGTGCGCGGCGGAACCGGCTTCCTCGGAATCCATTGCGCGACCGACACTTGGCAATGCAAGGGCGAACTCTTCGAAACGCAGCCGATCGAAAATCGCACGGAATATATCAAGATGGTCGGCGGCGATTTCATCACGCACGGCGAAATGCAGGAGGCGACGTTGCGCTTCGTCGAGCCGATCGACGTTCCGACCCTCCGCTCCTTTAACGCTCCGGAAGCGCGGGTTTACGACGAGTGGTACTGCATGAAGAATTTCGCCCCGGATATGCGCGTTTTGGTCGTTCAAGAAACGAAGGGGATGAAAAACGAAGGACGCAACGCTTGTTACGACCGCCCGCCGTTCCCGGCGTGTTGGATTCGCCGCGAAGGGAAGGGCCGCGTCGCTTACATTTCGCCGGGACACGGGAACGCCGAATGGGAAACCGCGTTCGTTCAAAACCTTGCGAAGGATATGATGAATTACGTCGTCGGCGGGCTCGACCTCGACGAAACGCCGAACTTGAAGGAAGTTTGCCCGCAAGCGGAGGTTCTGCGCAACCCGGCGAAGTAGCGGCGACGCGAGAACGTTAAAAAGTTAGGCGACGCGAATTTTGCCGGCGTTGGCGTTTTGGGCGTTTCGCCCGGCGAGTTAGTTGCGGCGAACTTCGCGGGCGTCGGCGTTGCGGAGCGTTTTGGTTAAAAGTTAGACGACGCGAATTTTGTTGACGTCGACGTTTGGAGCGTTTCGCCCGGCGAGTTAGACGGGGCGAACTTTGCGGGCGTCGGCGTTGCGGAGCGTTTCGACTTGAAGTTAGTCGAAGCGAATTTCGGTTGCGTCGACGGCGATTTGGGGACGTTTTGGCCTTGACGCAGGTAAAATAGGTAAAAGCGACAAAGTGGGGAAAGCGGAGGACGGCGATGAAACGAACGACGCGACGTCGATTTTTGCGCGAGAGCGGGGCCGCCGTCGCGGCGGTTTGCGCGGCGCCGATTTTTACCCCTTATCTTTATTCGAGCGAGCAACCGAAGCGGAAAACGAGCGCGGTCGAGCGGTTGCAAGTCGGCGCGATCGGCGTCAGCGAGTACCGCGCCGGAATTTGGGACAACGCCGAACCGTTCGACGGACGCGGGACGCACAACGGTCGCCGCGCGGGCGAGTTCGGCGCCGTCGTCGCTTGCGCGGACGTTTATCTCCCGTTTGCGCAACGTTTTGCGGCGTATTTTCCCGGGAAGTGCGCGGCGTTTCAGGATTACGAGCGGATTATCGAAGACCCGACGATCGACGTCGTAACGATCGGGACGCCGGATCACTGGCATACGAAGATCGCCGTCGAGGCGATGCGCGCCGGGAAGGCGGTTTACGTCGAAAAGCCGTTGACGTTGACGATGGCGGAAAGTCGGTTGATCGAGCGCGTCGCCCGCGAAACCGGCGCGATCGTTCAAGTCGGTTCGCAGCAACGGGACGAGAACGAGACGTTTTTGCGCGCGGCGGCGATTTGCCGTTCCGGGCGGCTCGGCGACAAAATCGACGTCGTTTGCTCTTGCCCGGGGAACGAGTCGATCGGCGGTCGCGGCGTCTTCGAAGAGCGCAAACCCTTTAAACCGCAACCGGTTCCGGAGGGGCTGAATTGGGACAAATGGCTCGGCCCGGCGCCGAAAGCGGAGTACTTCCTCGAGCGTTGTTTTTACAACTTCCGCTGGTGGTCGGCGTATTCCGGCGGCGAAATTACGAACTGGGGCGGGCACAACGTCGACTTCGCCGTTTGGGCGACCGACCGTTGGCGAGAGGCGCCGGTCGAGGTGTCCGGAACCGGCAAATTCCCGAACGCGCCCGGCTGGTACGACGTCGCCGAAGAATTCGACGTCTTGGCGAAGTACGCCGACGGCGCGACGCTCCGCTTGAAATCGGGGGAAAACGCCGTTTTGCTGACCGGCCCGCTCGGACGAATCCGCGTCAATCGGGGGCGGCTGACCGGCAAACCGGTCGAAACGCTGACGCCGAAAGACGTCGAAGCGTTGCGAGAAATCGAGTTCGAACTCCTTAAAGGGAAAAAGCCCGGCGACCATATGCGCAATTTCTTCGAGGCGATCGAGGCGGGCGTCCAGCCGGTTTCCGACGTCGCGTCGACCGTCAACGGGATGAATATCTGCCATATGGCGAATATTTGTCTCAAAGTTGGAAAAACGTTGCGCTGGAATCAGGAGAAATTCGAGTTCGACGACGCGGCCGCGAACGCCGAGATCGCGCGCCCGGCTCGGCCCGGTTACGAAATTAAGGGCTAGGCGAAACGCGTCCGTCGGGTATAATAGCGTTGGAGGCGGTTCCGAAGTCGGCGGCGAAACGCGTTCGCGTCGACGTCGGGAGCGCTTCGACGGAATTTAGCGAAAATAAGGAGGATAGCGAAATGAGACAAACGAATCCCCCGAAACCGAAAAAAGCGGCGATGCTCGGCGTCGGCTTGGACAACACCGACGGCGACAAACGGCTGACGCGCGGCAAAAATTTTACGCTCGTCGGAGGAAGCGCGGAGACGCACGCCGTTATGCAGGAAACCGCGGTCAAAATCAACGAGCGGCTCGACAAAAAAGGGAAGCGGCTCGAAGACGTGTCGCCGCAAGAGTTCCGCGATATTTTCTACGACGTTACCGACAAAATCGGGCGCCGTTAAAGTCGACGCGGTTTATTTGGTTTGCCGAATTTAACGGAGCGGCGGGAGCGCGACCGGCGTTAAAGTCGACGCGGCTTGTTCGGTTTGTCGGAGCGCCGGGGAAGCGACCGGCGTTAAAGTCGACGCGGCTTGCTCGGTTTGTCGGAGCGCCGGGGAAGCGACCGGCGTTTCGGCGCGTTCCGTCGGCGGCGGTTGGCCTATTTTAACAACTCGACGGCGGCGAGGTTGCGTCGGCGGCGCTCTATACGAACGCCGACGGAGGCGGACAAGTCGGCGTTGTTTGCCCAATTTAACAATTTGACGGCGGCGAGGTTGCGTTGTCGTCTTTACCATTTTAACGGCGGGACGGCGGGAACGCGTCGTCGGTTTGCCTATTTTACCAAAATGCGAAGGGAGCGAAGATGGCTTGGTTTTCCGAAGAAGGTCGTTTGACGAAAGAGAGAGTTCTCGAACTGACGCGTCGCGCCGCCGAGGAGGCCCGCGAACGGATTTGTCGCGACCCGAAACGCGTTCTTTTGCTCCCGCCGGACGTTACGCGAGCGCACAGCGGCTCCGGTTGGATCGTCGAGGAATTTTACAAGATTTTCTCCGAAACCGCCGACGTTTGGGTGATTCCGACGCTCGGGCAACACGTTCCGCACACGCCGGAGCAAAACCGCTGGATGTTCGGCTCGATTCCGGAAGAAAAAATCTTGGCGCACGACTGGCGCGACGGCTCGACGCTAATCGGCGAAGTTCCGGCGAGTTACGTCGAGGAAGTTTCGAACGGCAAGGCGAATTGGTCGATTCCGGTCGCGCTCAACACGCCGCTCGTTAAGGAAAAGTGGGACTTGGTGATCAACGTCGGGCACGTCGTTCCGCACGAAGTCCTTGGCTTCGCGAACCACAACAAAAACTACTTCATCGGCCTCGGCGGAAAACCGACGATCTGCGCGTCGCATATGATGGCGGCTTGCTGCGGGATCGAAAACAACCTCGGCAACCTCCTGACGCCCCTTCGCCGTTGCTACAACAAAGCGGAAGACGAACTGCTCGGGTTCCTGCCGGACTTCTACTTTGAAGTTACGATGGCTTACGACGAGAACGGAAACCTCGGCCACACCGGCGTTTACGTCGGCGACGAACTGGACGTTTACCTCGAAGCGGCGCGAGCGTCGCGTCGTCAAAACGTTACGATCGTTCCGCCGCTCAAGAAGGTCGTCGCGGTGATGCAGGGCGACGAGTTCTACTCGACTTGGGTCGCGAACAAGGCGATCTACCGCACGCGGATGGCGATGGCGGACGGCGGCGAACTGCTTATTATCGCGCCGGGCCTGAAACGTTTCGGCGAACAAGAGGAAGTCGACGCGCTCATTCGCAAATACGGTTACTCCGGGACGGAAAACGTTATGCGGCTTTGGAAAACGGAGCCGATTTTGCAAGATTTGACGCACGGGACGGCGCACCTGATTCACGGGTCGTCGGAAGGGCGCTTCAAAATCACGTACGCGCCGGGCGGCGGGTTGACGAAGGACGAAATCGAAAGCGTTTGCTTCGGGTACGCCGACTTGGCCGAAACGCTCGACCGCTACAATCCGGAGAAAATGAAGAACGGTCTCAACGTTATGCCGGACGGCGAAGAAGTTTTCTTCATCGACACGCCGAGCGCCGGGCTTTGGTCGGTCGCGGAGAAGCTGGAAGGTCGCGACGCTTAATCTTTGCCGTCGCTTAATTTAGCGCGAATATCGAAACGCCGTCGAACGCGGGGAAACTCTCGGTTCGACGGCGTTTTTTTGTCGCGTCGCGGAGGCGGCGGTTGGGCGAAGTCGCGCGGTTTAGGGGAGCGCGGCAAATTTTGACGGTTGCGGGAGAAATTGAGAACGCCAAACGTCGGAGCGTCGGGACAAAAAACCGCCAAACGTCGGAGCGTCGGGGACGTAAAAAATCGCCAAACGTCGGAGCGTCGGGACAAAAAACCGCCAAACGTCGGAGCGTCGGAGACGTAAAAACCGCCAAACGTCGGAGCGTCGGAGACGTAAAAAACGCAAAACGTCGGTTCGACGCTTTGCGTTTTTTCGTTTAGGAACGAAAGTCGACGGCGATTAAGCGCGAACGTCGAAGTTCGCGGCGGCGACGTTCGACGCGACTTTCGAGGACGCGCCGTAATTTTTCGCTTGTTGCGCCAAAACCGCCATCGCGGCCATAACGACGAACGCCGCCGCGAGCGCCAAGAACATATCGAACAGCCCGACCGAACGCGTTCGCAACTGTTTGATCAACAGCGCCGGAATCGCGAGCAAAATTAAGCCGAGAACGTCGAAACACGCCAAGAACATAATCGCCCCGGCGCCGGCGGTCATAAACGCGACGGCGTTCGCGGCGAGAATTCCCAAGAGGAAAACCGCGCCCAAAACGACGAACGGTTTCGGCGAACCGTGCATAACGTCGCTTTTCGGGGCCTTTTCCTTTTTCGCTTTCGGGGCTTTTTCTTTTTTGGCTTTCGGCGCTTTCCCTTTTTTGCCTTTTTTACCGGCGGCTTCCGGAACGTCGACTTCCGGCGCGACTTCGGCGCCCGGCGCGGCGTCGAAACCTCCGAACGGATTCTCGGAACCGGCGTCGGAATCGCCCGGGACGTCGCCGAAACCGCCGAACGGAGCGGAAGCGTCCGCCGCGTCGGAACTAAAACCGGCGAACGGGTCGGCTTCCGCGGCGTCTTGCGAATCGCTTAACGACGAGAAAAAGTCGTCGCTCCCGTCGGAATCGTCGGCTTTCATAAAGAGATCGTCAAGTTCGTTATTTTCTTCATTCGCGTTGGACACGGGACGGTTTCTCCTCTCGTCAAAATTTTCTTGGCGACGCGTCCGACGGACGCGCGACGACGCGACGCTCGCTTCCCAACGACGGCTCGACGTTACGAAAAGGACGAGCGACGGCGAGAGTAAGGCGAATCGAACGCGAACGCAAAACGACTACCCTTCCATTATAATTCAAATTTTCGCGTTTTCCAGAAAAAAGTCCCGAATAAACGTCGTTTTTTCCTATTTGTCGATTTTTTTCCGTTTCGCCGTCGGAACATTTGGAAAATTCCGACGTTTAAACGCGGGGTTTGGCGAATCGAGCGAAACGGGAGAAAATTTAACGCTTTTTAGGCGCGGCGCAAACGACGTTTTAAAATATCGCTAAGCCGCGCCGGTCGCGTCGAGTTCGAGCGACGAACGGCCCGACGGAAAAACAAAAAAGCCAAACGACGCCGACGCGTCGCCAACGAAAAAAGGTGCGAAGATGACGGAACACGAACATCAACACGAACACGAACACGAACGAGAACATAAAGAATTGGCGGAAAAACCGCGCTCTTTGGTCGGTCGCGAGGCGCCGCCGTTCGAAGCGGAAGCGCTCTTGCCGGACGGCGCGAAGGGGGCGGTTTCGCTCGACGATTATCGCGGTCGCCCGCTTTTGCTGATTTTTTACCAACTCGACTTTTCTTGCGTTTGTCCGACGGAGATCGTCGCGTTTTCGGACGCGCTCGACGATTTTGAGGCGGCGGGCGTCCAAATGTTGGCCGTTTCGGTCGACAGCGTTTATACGCACGCCGCTTGGGCCGCGACGCAACGTTCGCTCGGCGGCGTCGAGGGCGTCCGCTTTCCGTTGGTTTCCGACTTGACGAAAAAAATCGCCGACGAATACGGCGTTCTCGACTGCGAGCGAGGCGTCGCGCTTCGGTCGCTCGTGCTGATCGACGCCGACGGGATCGTCCAAACTTGTCTCGTTTACGGGCGACCGTTCGGGCCGTCGGTCGAAGAAACGCTTCGCTTGGCGAAAGCGCTCGCTTACTCCGCCGAGACCGGCGAAACTTGTCCGACCGATTGGCGCGAGGGAGACGAAGGAATTCCGGAGGATATCGACGCCGCCGAAGATTATTATCGCGAACGCTTTTCAGACGAGGAAGAAGCGGAACTTGAAGACGAGATCGAAGAGGAAATTCTCGAAATCGAAATTTCCGAAATCGACGAGACCGGCGACGGCGGCGACTTCGAGAAAATGAAGGAGCGCGACGAGAAAAAGGACGAAAAGAAGGAAAAAAAGGAGCGTAAAGAGGAAGAAAAGGAAGAAAAAAAGAAGGAAAAAGAGAAAGATAAGTAAAAAAAGGGCGGAACGCGACCGCCCCGACTCGGCGCCGACGGCGTTTCGGGTATAATCGTTCGCAACGTCGAGCGGCGTTTGGTCGCTCGGCGTCGCGTCGTTTCTTGCGCGTTTTGTCTGTTTTGCCTAATTTGCCGTTCCGCCGACGTTCGAAAGGAGCCGTCGTTATGCCGAAGTTGAAAAAATCCCCTTGCGCTTCCTGCAAGTCGCGTTCGACGCGAAAAACGTCGGCGGCGCGAGCGGCGAAGGCGGCGGAGTCGGGTAAAACGGGATGTTTGACGAAGACGGCGGAGCTTGGGAAAACTGGCGGTTTGGCGAAGACGGCGGAGTCGGGTAAAACGGGAGGTTTGGCGAAGACGGCGGAGTCGGGGGAAACAGGAGGTTTGGCGAAGACGGCGGAGCTTGGGAAAACTGGCGGTTTGGCGAAGACGGCGGAGTCGGGTAAAACGGGAGGTTTGGCGAAGACGGCGGAGTTGAGTAAAACGGCGAGAACGGGCGATTGGAAGGAACCGGCGAAGTCGGGCAAACCGGCGCGGCGTCCGAAGAAATCGGAGGTTCCGCCGGAGCGGCTTTGCGAATTTTGCGACGCGAAGTGCTGCCGCTATTTCGCGCTTCCGATCGACAAACCGTCGACGTTCGAAGAGTTCGATTACGTCCGTTGGTACCTACTGCACGAGCGCGCGTCGGTTTTCGTCGAGGACGGCGACTGGTTTTTGCTCGTTCACACGCCGTGTAAAGCGCTCGGCCCGGACAACCGATGTCAAATTTACGAAACGCGACCGCAAATCTGTCGCGAATACTCGACGACGCGTTGCGAATACGACGATTTGTTCGTTTTCGAACAATATTTCGAGACGCCGGAGCAGGTCGAGGAATACGCCGTCGCGACGCTCGGCCCGCGACCCGGAATGACACCGGCGGTAAAGTCGGTAAAATCGGCAAAGTCGGCGACAAAAAAGACGGTAAAGAAAGAAGCGAAAACGGCGCCAACGACGAAAGGCCGCGCTTCGGGGAAAAAATCGACGAAACGCGGCGCTTGAGCGAGCGGCTTAACGGTTAACCGTTAAAATCGGCAAAGTCGGCGATCAAGGTTTCCAACGGTACGTCGCGACCGATTTCGGCGGGAGTTCCGCGACGAAGGAGCCGCCGGGGAAACGAATCGTCGCCGAGCGTTTTTCTTCGGAGTCGTTTTGCGCGAGGACGGCGAGCGTTCCGTCCGGATTTTCGGCGGCGACGCAACGGAAACCGCGAACGCCGTCTTCGGTTTTCACGTCGGCGGCGATTCGGCGAGCGTTCGGCGCGAACCCCTTCGAGAGGTGCGCGACGTCGTAAAAATGCGAGTAACGCTCGACCGTTTTAAAATCTTTCGTCGACAAATTGACGGCGCCGAAACACTTCGCGCAACCGCCCGGGCGGAACGGGCCGCGCTCCGAGTCGAGCATAAAGTTCCAAACGATAACGCCGCGACAGTCGGCGGCGAGCGTTCCGACCGAAATTTCGCGCGCGAACCACATCAGGTCGCCGTCGAACGAATAACCCCAAGCGCCGATCGACTGCTCGGTGAAATAGAGTTCTTTGTCGGGGCGGGCGTCGCGAACGCGCTTCATCTCCGAAACGTCGCCGCCGTAAGCGTGATACGCGGCTCCGGCGAGATATTGCGCCGCTTCGGCGTCTTGGTAAATGTGCAACGGGTAACCGAATTGGTCGCGGCACTCCGGCTTGTTCTTGTCGTAATTGAAGTTGTGGTCGAACGCGATAATCTTCGTTTTCGGGAACGCTTTTCGCATTTTTGGGCCGAGAACCTTCACGAAGTCGCGCTGTTCTTGCCAAGTCATATAGAGCGAGGCCGAGTTGCCGCGGTTGAGCGGTTCGTTCTGCATCGTGATCGCGTAAATTTCGATTCCTTCGGCGGCCATCGCTTCGACGTACTTGACGAAGTAGGTCGCGTAATCGTCGTAAAATTTCGGGTTGAGACGGCCGCTCGTCCAAGACTCGAACGGGCGGAGCGACTTCAAATCCTCAACTTTCATCCAAGGCGGGCACGTCCAGGGCGACGCCATAATCTTTAAATTCGGATTAATCGCTAAAATTTCTTTCAGCGCCGGAATAACGTACTCGCGGTCTTCCGGCGAAAGCGCGAAGTTTTCGATTCCCGGTTTCTCGCAGAGGGAAAATTCGCTCAACGAAAAGTCGGAGCAACCGATCGAGACGCGAACGAAGCCGAAGCCGAGCCCGACGTTCGGATCGAACGTTTCGACGAGGAGCGCGCGGCGGTCTTCCGGCGTCATTTTGAAGAGGTTGAACGCGGTCGAGCCGGTGATCGCGGCGCCGAACCCGTCGAGCGTTTGGAATTTTTGGCTCGGGTCGAGGTCGACGGCGATTTCGACCGCGGCGTCGGTTTGGGCGTCGGCGATTTCGAGGAACGCGCGGCGGAAAAGTTGGGTTCGGTCGCCGGTCGTCGTAAAAGCGACCGCTTGCCCGGCGGGCGTTTGCGCGACGTCGAACGGTTCGACCGGACGCGTCGGGTCGTCGGCGAAAACGAGCGCCGCCGTCGAGGCGACCGCGAACGCCGCCGCGAGGAAACGGGGAAGGAAAGTCGGCATAAAAAGCTCCTTAAAAGCGAAAAATAAACAATTTTTGAAGCGAAAAACGCAAACAAACGAAAAAACGCCGCTCCCAAAGCGAATCGAGAACGGCGATAAGGAACCGACGGCGCGCTTGACGGCGAAATTTACGTCGAACGCGCCGGTTTTGACGGTTGCAACGAAAGTTAAACCGGCTTAACGTTCGCTCAAACGGCGGCGGGCTTGGCGGCGGGAACGCGTCGCGGCCCGTCGCTTCGGCGACGTCGCGCAAATGCTCGTCAACGCGGCGCCAAGCGTCGAAGCGAATACGTTCGCTCAAACGGCGGCGGGCTTGGCGGCGGGAACGCGTCGCGGCTCCATCGCTTCGGCGATGTTGTGCAAGTGTTCGTACACGCGGCGCCAAGCGTTGAGTTGATAGTCGACCGCGACGACCGCTTGCGGGTCGAGGCGTTCCTCGAACATCGAATGGAGGAATTGTTCGCGGATTTCCTTCACTCGAGCGACGTAACGAACGCGGCGCTCGGTCATTTCTTCGAGAAGTTTTTCGCGCGGGCCCCATTCGGCGAAGATTTTGCCGATCCACTCGAGCGACTCCGTCGCGTAACCGAGCAACTCGACGAACGATTCGTCGATTTCCTTCGGCGTCGGGAGTTCGAGTTCGCGCAGTTTCAAGTTCGACTTCAACACGCCGACGAAGTAGTCGCTGATCGTTTCGAGTTCCTCCGCCAAGCGCACTTGTTCGCGAGCGGAAACCGCGACGTCGACCGTAAAGGCGCGCGTCGTCAAGCTCGAAATGAAGTCGATCGTTTCGTCTTGGCGGTCGTCGAGCGTCTTTTCGAGCGCGAACGACTCTTCGACGAGGCTTTCGTTTTCGAAGTTTTCCGACTTCAGCGTCGCCAAGTCGCCGGCGAGCGTTTGGCAGTCGCCGAACATCCGTTGGATTTCAAGGCGCGAACGCTCGATGCCGACGATCGGGTCGTCGTTCATGAAGGAGTCGAGCCCGGTCGTCGAAGCGCGTTTTTTCGGTTTCGCTTTGTCGTCCGGAACGATCCGCGTCAAAAACGTCGCCGCGACGCCGACGAACGGAAGGAAAACGATCGTGTTCGTAACGTTGAAGAGGGAGTGCGTCAGCGCGATCTTCGAGTTGACGTCCAAATCCCAACGTTCGCCGAGCGCGTTTACCGCCGGAAGCAAAACCGGGTAGAAAATCGCCAACGCCCAGCAAACGCCGATACAGTTGAAGAGCGTGTGGAAGTACGCGACCCGCCGGGCGTTCGTCGACGCGCCGATCGACGCCAAGAGCGCCGTGATCGTCGTGCCGATATTTTCGCCCAACACGAGCGCGGCCGCCGCCGTGAAGTCGATCGCGCCGAGCGTCGCCAGCGTCATCGTGAGCCCGATCGTCGCCGCCGACGATTGAACGAGCATCGTCGTAACGCAGCCGACCATAACGCATTTGAACGCGCCCCAAAGATTCGTCGCTTCGAACGACTGCATAAACTCCGCGAACGCCGGGACGTCCGGAAGCGGAGCCAACGCGGCGCCCATCGTCTTCAAGCCGAAGAAAATCAACCCGATTCCGAGCGCGCAGGCCGCGAGGTTGCAAATCTTCTCGTTTTTCGTCAAAAGATAAACGAAACCGGCGACGCCGATGAGCGGCAAACCGTACGCGCCGAGGTTCAACGTCAGAAGCCAACCGGTCGTCGTCGTCCCGATGTTCGTCCCCATCACGCACCCGACCGCTTGCGCGAGCGTCATCAGGCCGCTGTTGACGAAGCCGAGAATCATCACCGTCGTCGCGGAACTCGATTGAACGAGAACCGTCGCCATAAAGCCGACGCCGACCGCGAGGAAACGGTTGTTCGTGAACATCGAAATGATGCGGCGAAGGCGCGCGCCGGCGACCGCTTGCAGACCGTCCGACATCCGCTTCATCCCGATGAGGAAGAGGCCGAGACCGCCCAGCACCGCCGCGAAGATGCTCCAATAATTCGGCGCCCAACTCTCCGCTTCGAACGAAACGACGGCGACTTTCGACGGATCGTCTTTCGGCGACGCTTGCACCATAATCTCCGCGTCGCCGAGCGCTTTTTCGCCGAGTTCTTCCTCCGCCCAGTCGACGTAGAGCGTCGTTCCTTCGAGGCGCGCTTTCGCGACCGAGCCGCCGTCTTTTTTGAGTTCGAGCGTCAAATCTTCCGGTTTCGCGGCGCCGTTCGTTTGAAAAACGTCTTGTTCGCAAAATCCGGCGAGCGTCGCGGAGAGGTCGAGCGTCGTCGTCGGGGCGCCGACGAGAACCTTCAAGTCGGGGAGCCATTTCTTTTGAACGATATTTTTATGTTGGGCGGGAGCGTCCGCGGCGTCGGGCGTTTCGGTCGAAACGGCGTCGGACGCGGTTTCGACGGCGGCGGCTTCCGGCGTCGGCGCGGCGTTTTGATCGTCGGCGCGAACGGCGAGCGACGTCGTCGCGGTCGTTCCGAGGAACGTCAAGAGCGCGAAAAGCGCGACGAGCGCGGCGGTTTTCAAAGTCGGGCGAGGTCGCTTATGTTGACCTTCGGGAATGCTCATTTTGGAATTTCTCCTAAGTTGGACGGCGCGCCGCTTCCCAAAACGACGGCGCCGCGACGCGCTCTCCGGCCAAGAAACGCCCGAAACCAAACGGAGCGTCGACGGCGGAAGCGCGGGGCAAAGTAAGCGTTTCGAAACGATTTCGCGACGAAAACGCGTCGAAACGAAGGAATATCGAAACGGAACGTCGGCGCAAAAGACGCGTCGGCTCCGCAAACGTTAGTAAAACGGAAAATTGCGCATTAATAATAACGACAAAATCGAAAAGACGCCGCGCCGCGAGAAAAGAAGAAAAAGCAAACGGCGCGCTCGACGAGAAACGTCGAAAACGGCGAGCGAAACCGAGAAGCCCGCGACAAGGCAAAAGCGCGCTTGCGCCGCGTTGCGGGCGGCGCCGAAGAAACGTCGGCGTCGACGTTTTCAACGGGATTCGCGACCGTCGAACGGGAACGCTCGACGGCGGGGGCTGGGTAACGCTCATATCGGCAAAAGGAAAGGGAAGCGATTTTCGCGACGTTCGCCCCGACGAGCGAAACGAACCGACGGCGATTCGGCGAAAATCGGCGAATTGAAACGCGTCGGCGTTCGACGCGGCGTTCGGAGGAAGAACGCCCTAAAAAGTTTCCGGCGTTTTCTTCCGATTCGACGCTTCCATTTTAGCGCGTCGACGGCGGCGGTCAAGCGGGGGAAGGGACGTTTTCCTCGATTTAAGGCCGATTTAGCGCAAAAAACGTTCTCGGCGCGCCGGTCGTTTCGGTCGTAACGGTCGCGCCGGTCGCTTTGAACGTTTCGCAAGAAACGAAAAAAAGGAGACGTTGAAGCGCCTCCTTTTTAAGCCGATGGTTCGGACGCGTCCCGCCTAGGACGAGTCGAACCTACCCGTCGTTGGACGCCGTTGTTTCGTTGGTGAAAAACCTGTCGTTAAAAACAGGATGCGTTTGTCGACTTCGGGAACTCCGCCTTCGATAAGACTTTGTCGCCTGTCCGAACGCTTGGCGCCGTCGCTTTGTTTCGATTCGCGTTAAGGAGCGAATCGTCGCTTTCGACGACGTTTGCGCGACCGTCGGTTCGGTCGAACGCCGCGTTTTCGCTTCGTTTTCGGATTGCGGCGAAGCGTCGACGCGTTGAAAAGGGTTGGCCTCAAAAAGTCCCGACGTCTTTGACGGCGAGCGTTCCTTGCGGAGCCCGCGCGTTTAACGTTTTCGGAACCGGTTTTCCCAGCGTTTTTCCGTAAACGCCTTAACTTGGAAAACGCGGGTTCCAAAAACGTCGGATGACTCAAAAGAGGATTTTGAGGGTCGCGGATTTTTTACGCGACTCGAAGCGGCGAGGCTCTTCGTCGCGACGTTTCCCGAAATCCGCTATTGGCGGGAAATCGTTCGGTTAAAGTCGCTCCGGTAAGCGTCGTCGAGCGACGGCGCGCCTTGGAAGCGACGTTATTTCGTTTCGTTAGCCGTTGTTGAGTTCGAGTCGCGAACCGTTCGAGGTTTTCGAGCGATTCGCGTTCGAGTTCGAGCGACTAGCGGTTGATCATAACGGTGAACATAACGCCGTGGACGAATTGGTCGAAGTTGTAGTCGTCCTTATCCTTCTTGACGCCGAAGATCGAGCCGTCTTTGTTCAAACGGTAGTCGTTCGTCGCCGTGGCGCGAGCGATGTTGTCCATATACAGCATTTGGTAACCGACTTTGAAACCGACCGATTGCGTCCAGTTCCAAGCGGCTTCGAGTTTGCCGTCGATACCGTTAGAGTAAACGTCGTGGTGCTTCGAGTACGCGAAGGTGTTGCCGAAAACGCCGATCGGAGCGTTCGTCGGGAGACCGCCGGTCGCGGAGGTGTCGGTTTCTTGTTCGTTCATCGGACGCAAACCGAGCGTGCCGTCGCCGTAAATGTTTTGACGGTTGAACCCGGCGAAGTATTTCGCTTCCCCGATGAAACGCCAACGGTTGTTCGAAAGCGTGTAACGAACGCCGACTTGCGGGCCGATGATATGGTTGTTCGCTTCGAAGTTCCAGTCGGAGTATCCGAGGTCGGCCCCCGTAACGCTACTGTTTTCGTAGTCGTAGCTGCCGTATTCTTGCGACGTCGAAGTCGAGGCGTTGTCGACGTTCGCGCTGGTGCTAGTCTCCAAAATTTGAACGTCGGTAATTTCGTAGCTCGACGTTTTGGAGGTGTTCGCGTGCCCGAAGAACGAGAACGTGCCGTCGAACTCGGTGTAACGAACGCCGGCGAGGAGTTCGAGCGTGCCGCGGCGGAACGGATGGAAGCGATAGTTGTACATCGCTTCGACGCTCCACGTGTTCACGTTCGAACGCAACGAGAACGTTTCGTAGTTGATCGGAATCGGCGCGAACATATAGTCGTTGCCTTCGCCGTCGTTGTTATTATTGTTGTTGTTGGAATTGTCCGTATAGCCTTGACCGCTGGAGCCTTGGCCTTGCATCGGAACGATACCCCACAAACGACCGATTTGATAGGTGCCGCCCGGAGCCATTAAGTTGACCGGCGTGTCACTTTTGCCGGTCCAAACGTAATAGTTGCCGTTCCCCGACATCCCTTTCGCGACCGCGGCGGCGTCGAGGTAAAGCGGGTCTTCGATGTTGATGGCGCCGTAGACGCCGTTGTAAGTGTTGCGTTGCGGCGAAACGACCGTGCCTTTAAATTCCCAACCGTGGTGCCCGATCATATTCCCGACGGTGAATTCCGTCGCGGTTTCCCAGCTGGCGTGGAATTGGGAGGTGTTGATTTGGTTCCCTTGAACTCCGTAAGTCAGGTACGAAGTGCCGTTTTGGCCGCCGGTCGTGGTGAACGGAACTTTCGCGTTCGTGCCGACCGTGCTACCGACGAGTTGATCGCTCGGTTGGCTCAAGCTGACAATACCGGCGCCGATGCTGCCGTAAAAACCTTCGTGTTGATAAACGCCGCCGCCGAATTGGTCGTCCGGGAACGGAGAGAACAAACGCATCTGCGAAATTTGGGCAGAAGCGGTCGACGTAGTTGCCAGCGCAAGGCAAAGGCCGGCGATAATCGTTTTGATGCTTCGAGACATGGTCTTGTACCCACCTCTATTTACACATGAATCATCCAAATTGGGTTGCGCAAACCTAAAATCCATTTCGGTCTGCTAACGGCTGTGCCGGTAGTATCGGACATTTCTTTCGCCATAGTTGAATCATAAATGAAATTCTTCCGGAATTTCTTCAAAACCGGAGAAATTTTTTCGCGAAAAACGAGGATATAGCGAAAATGGGCGAAGAAAACCCCCTCTTTTAGGGGAAAAATAAGGGCGCGGCGCGTCGAAAAAAGTCGGAAAATTTTTTCGGTACGTAATCGCGAAAAAGGGCGGCGCGACGGAGGAAAATGTTAAAACGGGAGGAATAGCGAAAATGGAGAGCGCTCGCCGCGAGGACGACGTAAAAACGACGACGCGATTTTCGACCGACCGAGCGGAACGAACGGCGCGTCGGCGGGCGAAAATCGCGTCGGTCAAGCGGAAAATTCAAAGGTAAGCGTCGCGACCGTCCGTTTTTAGCCGCTCGACGAGGCGGCGGAGGGCGGCGTCGTTCCCTTTTTTCGCGACGAGGAGCGCGTCGTCCGTTTCGACGACGAGCAGATCGTCGACGTCGACGAGCGCGACGAGTTTGCGGCGGCGCGACGGCGTTTCGGGGGACGGCAAAACGCGAACGAAGGAGCCGCGAGCGTTTTCGGCGATCAACTCGGCGCCGGTCGCGACGTTGCCGTCGGCGTCGTTAACCGCTTGCGAGCCCGGCGTTTGCGACGTTTCCGACGAGACGAGCGTCCGTTCGAGCGCCGCGAAGGAGCCGAGGTCGTCCCAATCGAACGGAGCGCGGAGGACGACGACGTTCGGGGCGCGTTCGAGGACGGCGTAATCGATCGAAATTCGTTTGGCGTTTGAGAATTCGCGAACGAACGTCGGGGCGTCGGCGGTTGCGCGACCGTTGGCGGCGGCGTCGGCGACGAGGGGCGCGATTCGGGCGAACGTCGCGCCGAGTTCCGGTTCGAATTGGGCGATCAGCTCCAAAATCCGTCGCGCTTTCCAAACGAAAATACCGGCGTTCCAAAAGAATCGACCCGATTCGATAAATTGGCGCGCCGTTTCGACGTCCGGTTTTTCGCGGAAGCGGCGGACGGCGTAAGCGTCGGGAAGTTCGGCGCTTAACGCTTCGTCGATTTCGATATAACCGTAAGCGCTCGACGGTTCCGTCGGAACGACGCCGAGCGTAACGAGCCGCGTTTCGTCTTCGTCGACGAGCCGAACCGCTTCCGCGAGCGCCGCTCGAAACGTCGCGTCGGGGGCGACTAAGTGATCGGACGGCAAGACGATAAGCGTCGCGTTTGGAGCGACTTGCAACGCTTCGAGCGCGGCCCAAGCGACGCAAGGCGCCGTGTCGCGTCCGCAAGGTTCGAGGAGCGTTCGGCGCGGCGCGAGTTCCGGGAGCGCGTCGGCGAGGAGCGGAGCGAACGAACGGCCCGCGACGACGAATCGACGCTCCGGCGGAACGAGCCCGTCGAGCCGAGCGAACGTCGCGGCGATCGTCGAGCGACCGTCCGGAAGGAGCGGCAAAAACGGTTTCGGACGGTCGCGACGGCTTTCGGGCCAAAGTCGCGTTCCGGAGCCGCCCGCCATTACGACGGCGCAAACGTTGGCGAAATCGGGGGTTGCGTTGGAAACGGAGGCGGCGGAGGCGTGAATCGGCGGCATTGCGGCAATATATATAAGTAGGCGAGAGGCGCGGCGTCGGGACGAAAAAACGTTGCGCTTGCGTCGAACCGCTCGACGCGGCGTTTATTAATAATATAATGATAACGTCGAAACCTTTGTTTGCGGCGACGAAAGGAGCGCGAACGGCGATTTTGCGCGATTTCTCGGCGGCGAGCGGCGTTTTTTAGCGTTTTTACTCGTTTTAACGGCGGAGAAAAGCGAAAGTTCCCAACCCGAAGCCCTTCTTTGAAAAGTTTGAAAATCGGCTTGGTAAACAAAGGTGCAAAAAGGGCCGAGAGCGAGCAAACGGCGTTCGACGCGCGCCGGAGCGGCTTCTTTGAAAAGGTTGAAAAATGAATCGTTAAAGAAGAAAATCAAAACGCGGTAGCTCGGTCGCTCGATTCCGGGAAAGCGCGGCGTCGAAAACCGCGTCGAACGTCGGTTTAAAACGGGGTTTTGAATTGTTTGAAAAATGGCGCGATTAAATCGGCGTTTAAACGGCTGACGCGCTTAAGACGCTTAAAAAATAAGACGAGGAGAAAGGCGATGATCGAAACGTATTGGCCGGACGCGGCGACGCGAGCCGATTTTGCGCGGCGAGCGGAGGCGTCGGGACGCTCTAACCCGGCGTTTTGGAACGCTTTGCCGAAACTTCCGGCGCGTCCGGTCGACGGACATAAGGGGACGTTCGGGACGGCGCTTTGCGTCGGCGGGAGTCGCGGAATGAGCGGCGCGATTGCGCTGACCGGGTCGGCGGCGTTGGTCGCGGGAGCGGGGCTGACTCGGCTTTTCGTACCGGATTCGATTTTGGAGACGGTCGCCGGTTTTGCTCGGGAATATACGACGATTCCGGGCGCTTGCGACGCGTCGGGGCGGCTGACTTCGGCGGCTTTAAACGCGATTTTGGCGGAGGCGGCGAACGCGACGGCGGTCGCGGTCGGGCCCGGTTTCGGACGTTCGGCGGAGGCGACGCGTCTTGTCGTCGAGTTGTTTTTCGAACTGGAGCGCCCGACGGTTTTCGACGCGGACGCTCTCAACGCTCTCGCCGAAGCGGGCGTTTTCGACGAGGAGACGGAAGCTCCGAAAAGACGGGGGTTAGCGGAAGAAATCGGAAAGAGCGAAAAGGAGAAAAACGGTTCCGAAGCGAAGGGAACGTCGAAGCGTTTCGCCGGACGCAAGCCGCGCGGCGCTCGGATTTTAACGCCGCATCCGGGCGAGTTCGCTCGCTTGACCGGCGCGAAACCGACGGGCGACCGAACGGCCCGAATCGACGCGGCGACGGCGTTCGCAAAGCGGCTCGAGCGGCTTTGCGGCGGCGATTCGGAGGCTTGGAGCAAAGAAGACGCGGCGACGCAAGTTAAGCGAAAAGAGGTGTTGCGCGTTGGAACGTCGGGGGACGAGACGGCTTCGCGGTCTTCCTGCGTCGTCGTTTTGAAGGGGGCCGGGACGGTCGTCGCGGACGGGGCCGGGGCGGTTTGCCTCAACGAAACGGGGAACCCGAACCTTGCGACCGGCGGAAGCGGCGACGTTCTAACCGGGATTATCGTTGGACTTTTGGCGCAAAAAACGACGCCGTTCGACGCGGCGCGTTCGGCGGTCGCGTTACACGGCTTAGCGGCGGATTTAAGAGCGACGCGTTCCTCTCGCGGCGCGGTCGCGTCCGACGTCGTCCGCTTTTTGCCGGCTGCGTTCGACTTTTACGAAGCGGCGCAAACGGCGGCGTCGCGTTCGTTTTGACCGCTTTTTTAGCGGGTTTTTGATTAATTTGGTGTTGAAACGATAATCTGTTCGCGCGTTAAAAGAGCGTTTGTCGGCGTCCGGTCGGCGAACGCTTTTGGGTTTTTTAGCGCGGTTTTAAGCGGTTTTTCGTCTAAAATTCGCGTCGTTTCCCCTCTTATTCTTGCGGAAGCGCCGCTTTCGAGTAAAATGGTAAGAAATTTGTCGCGTCGAGCGTTGCTCGGCGCCGCTTTTCGACGGAGTAAACGAGAAAATGGACAAAGTAGGCAAACGAGGAAAAGCGCAAAGAACGGTCGCCGTTTTAAGAACGGCGACGACGGCGGCGCTCGCGCTTCTTGGCGCGTTCGGACTCGACGGCGTTCGAGCGGCGGACGGCGGCGCAAGCGGAGCGCGGCGAATGGAGGCGATCGCCAAGGACGAGGACGCCTGTTTCGCGCTCCTGGTCGGCGTCGACAAATACGATAATTTGAAGCCGCTGAATTACGCGAGTTCCGACGCTAAAGCGTTGCGCGACGCGCTCTTGGAGATCGGTTTCTCGAAGGAGAACGTTTGGATGTTGACCTCCGACGGTTCCCGACGCGAACAGCCGACGAAAGCGAATATCGTCGCCGCGCTCGACGAAATGTTGGCGGAGGCGGGGCCGAGCGCGACGATTTTTGTCGCGCTTTCCGGACACGGGTACGAGACGCGAGACGGCGTCGCGTCGTTTTGTCCGAAAGACGTCGAGGTCGAAAAGACGGGCGGCGAAACGTATGTCGAGAAAAATACGGCGATTACGATCGGCGACGTCGCGGAGCGATTGAGGGCGGACGACGCAAAATTTAAGGCGTTGATCGTCGACGCTTGCCGCGAACCGGCGACGGCTCGAAGCGTCGGAAGCGGCGGCGCGCGACCGTTCGCCAAGGCCGACGTTTCCGGAATCGCGTTTCTGCAAAGTTGTCGTTCGTCGGAGCTAAGTTACGAAGACGCGGAGTTTGGGCGCGGAATCTTTACGCATTACTTCGTCGAGGGCTTGCGCGGAGCGGCGGGACGCGGCGACGGCGGCGCGTCGTTTTTGGACGTTTGCGGTTACGCGGCGTCAAAGACGAAAGAGCGAGCGCGCGAGACGCATAAAGCGACGCAGACGCCGTTTTACGAGTTCGCCGGTTCCGATTTTTGGCTGAAAGAGCCGACCGACGACGTCGCGGAAGCGCTTTACCGCGAGGGGCGCGAGTCGGCGTTCGGCTTGAACGGCGCGAAAATCGACGGGCGGCGCGGGCTCGAACTCTTGACGAAAGCGGCGAACGCGGGCTCGACCGACGCGCAAGCGGAGTTGGCGGAGCTGTATTTGAGCGGTTGCGAAGGAACGCCGCCCGACGCGACCCGGGCGTTCGGGTTGGCGTTCGAACCGGCGCGACGCGGCAACCCGTTCGCTTTGAACGTTTTGGGGCGATGTTACGCCGAAGGACGCGGCGTCGCGAAAGACGAAAAGAAAGCGGCGACGTGTTTTGAGCGAGCGTTTCGGGGGGTTGAAAAGCGAGCGAAGGAGGGGGACGTTCGCGCGAAAACGGCGTTGGCGGCCTGTTTGACGGACGGAATCGGTTGCGAGCGCGACGTCGACGCTGGGTTTACGTTGTGTCGCGAAGCGGCGAACGCCGGAGACGCGGAGGCGACGCGGCGTCTCGGCGTGTGTTGCGAGAACGGAATCGGGACGGAAAAGGACGAGAAAAAAGCGGTCGCGGCGTACCGAAAAAGCGCGGAGGCGGGGAACGCGGCGGCGACGGCGAATCTTGGATATTGTTACCAAAACGGCGTCGGCGTCGCAAAAAACGGAGCGGAGGCGGCGAAGCTGTATCGCAAGGTCGTCGAGGCGGGGGGCGAAGGCGCGTCGGCGGCGCTTGTTAATCTCGCGGATTTGTACGAAACCGGCGACGGCGTCCCGAGGAACGAACGCGAGGCGAGAAAGTTGCGGACGCGAGCCGTCGAGCTTGGCAATTCGGCGGCGGCGCTGACTTTAGGAACGGCGAGCGGCGAGGCGAGCGACTACGAGGAAGCGGCGTCTTGGTATCGTCGAGCGTTCGAGTTGGCGGAGGCGGAGGGCAAGCCTTGGTCGGAAAGCGTTTCGGCTTGGGCGCGGCTCAATCTTGGACTTCTGTACGAAAACGGCGTCGGCGTTCCGAGAGACGTTCGCGAGGCGAAAAAGCTCTATCGCGACGCGGCGGCAAGCGACGACGAAACGGCGCGAACGAGGGCGAAAGAGCGTTTGCGGTCGTTGGAGTAACGGAGCGCGGCGTCGAGCGAGCGTTCGTCGATTTCGGTCGGCGGACGCTTTTTTCTTTCTTGACGTTTTTAACGGTTAAGCGTCGGCGGAGCGGCGTTTTTTTGCGTCGGGGAGAATTTTTCGGGAAATTTTTTTTTCAAAATGGGCGGCGGCGCGGTTCTTTATTCTTGCGGAGGCGTTAGTTTCCGTTAAAATAGAAAGAAATTTGTCGCGTCGAGCGTTTCTCGGCGCCGCTTTTCGACGGAGTATAGATGACATGCGGTATTGGGCGAATTTACGTAAATTGGGGGCGACGGCGGCGCTGACGGCGTTCGTCGCGGGGAGCGCGATTGGGGCGAGCGGAGAGGAACCGCGGAGAATCGAGCCGAAAGCGGCGATCGAAACCGGCGGCGAGCATTACGCGCTTTTGGTCGGCGTCAACGACTACGGCGGGATGCTTAAAACGTTAAAATACGCGGTTTCCGACGTCGAGCGCATCGCCGGCGCGCTCGAAAAAATCGGCTTCCCGAGCGAAAATATCCGCAAGTTCGTTTCCGGCGCCGGGGAGGCGGCCCGACCGTCGCGGAAGCGGATTTTGAACGCGCTCGACGAGATTATCGAAAAGTCGTCGCCGAAATCGACGATTTTTGTCGCCTTTTCCGGACACGGCTTCGAGACGGTCGAGGACGGCGCCGCGGCGTTTTGCCCGACCGACGCGGAGGTCGAGTTTCGCGGCGAAAACGGCGACGAGCCTTGCGTTTTGCGGGAGTCGGCGATCCTGATGGCGGACGTCGTCGAAAAGTTGCAAAAGGACGACGCGAACTTCAAGATGCTGATCGTCGACGCTTGTCGCGAACCGGCGGCGACGAATCGAGCGTCGGCGAGCGACGGCGACGGCAAGAAGGGCGGGGTCGCGGCGCGCGTCGGCGCTCCGAAGGAGAACGGCTCGAAGGCGTTTGCGAAGATCGACGCGAACGGATTGGCGTTTCTGCAAAGCTGTAGTTCGCAACAGTTTAGCTGGGAGGACGCCGGGCTTGGCGGCGGGATTTTCACCTATTATTTCGTCGAGGGGCTCGGCGGCGCCGCGTCGACGACCGGAGACGGCGTAACGTTCTTGGAAGTCTGCGGTTACGCGCAACGCAAGACGGTGGAGCGAACGAACGCGGACGGTTTTTGGTTGCAGCGTCCGGCGTGGAAGTTCAAGTCGGCGGACGGCGCGGCGGAGTCGGACGACTTTTACCTGATCGCGCCGAAGAAGCCGAAGGAAGCGGCGGCTAAGTTGGCGGAAGCGAAGGAGTTGCGCGCGTCCGGCGGCTTGGCGAATCTGCGGTCGGCGTTGAAAGTTCTCGACGAAGCGCTCGGGCTCTACCGTTACACGGACGCGACGAAAGAGGCGGTGCGCGCCGAGCGGGAGGCGGCGATTCTGGCTTTGGCGGCGGCGTTGGCGGACGAGGCGCGGGCCAAGCTCGACGCGGAGGCGTTCGACGAAGCGGTCGCTTTGGCCGAGGAGGCGCGGGGGACGTTCAAGGCGTCGCTCGACCCGACCGTTCCGAAAGAGTACGACGATTTGGCGACGGACTGTAAACGTCGTCGGGACGGGTGGAAGACGCTCGACGAAGCGGAGGCGGCGCTCGCGTCCCGCGATTTGGCGACGGCGACGGCGAAAGTCGAGGCGGCGTCGGCGCTTTACGATTTTGCGCGCGGTCGGGAGATTAAGGCGAAGCTAGACGCGGAAAACGTCGAGGCGGCGGTTCTTTACCGTCGCGGTCGGGCGGCGGCGTTCGGCGCGGGGCGCAAACTCGACGCTCGGCGCGGTTTCGAGCTCTTGAACGAAGCGGCGGAGAGCGGTTCGACCGACGCCAAGGGCGCGCTCGCCGTTTTGTATTTCGACGGTTGCGCCGCGACGCCGCCGAATTTCGCCGAAGCGTTTAAGCTCGCGAAGGAAGCGTCGGACGCCGGAAACCCTTGGGGCCAATGGGTTTTGGGCGAGTGTCGCCGGGTGGGACGCGGCGTCGCCAAAGACAAGGCGCTCTCGGACGCGGAGTATAAAAAGGCCCGCGCCGGGTTCGCGGAGCGCGCCGACGCCGACCCGTTGGCGTCGACGTATCTGGGTTTGTGTTGTTACTTTCCACGCGGCGGAGCGCAAAACTGGAAGGAGGCGTCGCGACGTTTCCGAGAAGCCGCGGACGCCGGGTTGCCCGTTGCGGCGCGTTGGCTAGGCGCTTGTTACCAATACGGTTACGACGTTGAAAAGGACGAAGCGCGGGCGTTCGATTGGTATCGCAAAGGCGCGGAAGCGGGGGACGCCGGCTCGATGTGTTGCCTCGGGTGGTGTTACGAGAAAGGATTCGGGGTTTATAAGGACGCGTCGCAGGCGTTCGATTGGTATCGCCGAGGCGCGGAGGCGGGGGACGCCGTCGCGATGGGGAATCTCGGGTGGTGTTACGAGAAAGGATTCGGGGTTGATAAGGACGCGTCGCGGGCGTTCGATTGGTATCGCCAAGGCGCGGAGTCGGGGGACGCCGTCGCGATGGGCAATCTCGGCTTATGTTACGAATATAAACGCGGAGTTGCCGAAGATTCGAAGAAAGCGGTCGAATGGTATCAAAAAGGCGCGGAGAGCGGTAGCGAATTCGCGATGTGCAACCTCGGGCGTTGTTACGAAAATGGCTATGGAGTCGATAAGGACGCGTCGCGGGCGTTCGATTGGTATCGCAAAGGCGCGGAGGCGGGGAACGCCCGCTCGATGCGCAACCTCGGGAACTGTTATTACAACGGTCGGGGCGTCGAACGCGATTACGCCGGGGCTTTCCGTTGGTATCAAAAAGGCGCGGAAGCGGGGGACGGCGCCGCGATGAGCAACCTCGGGAACTGTTACGAACACGGAAAGGGCGTCGAGAAGAATCTCGACGAGGCGGAGCGTTGGTATCGCAAAGCGATCGAGACCGACCCGGCGCAAAAAGATTACGCCGAACGCGGACTCGAACGCGTTAAAACGGCGAGAACGACGCAAAAGCAAGACCAAGCGCAAGTTCAACAACAGCAACAACGCCAAAAGCAAGAGCAAGCGCAAGTTCAACAACAGCAACAACAGCAAGAGCAGACGCAAAATCCGCAACGTCAAGCGCAAAAACAAGACCAACAGCAACAACGCCAAAAGCAAGACCAAGCGCAAGTTCAACAAGAGCGACAGCAACAACGCCAAAAGCAAGGCCAAGCGCAAGTTCAACAACAGCAAGAGCAGACGCAAAATCCGCAACGTCAAGCGCAAAAACAAGACCAAGCGCAAGTTCAACAACAGCAACAACAGCAAGAGCAGACGCAAAATCCGCAACGTCAAGCGCAAAAACAAGATCAAGCGCAACAACAGCAACAACAGGAAAAAGAGGAAGATTAGTCGGCGGCGCGGCGGCGTTTTGGGGAAATTTCGCAAATTTTTTTTCCAAAATTTACGTTGGAGCGCTTCTTTTTTCTAGCGGAAGCGCCGCTTTCGGGTAAAATAGTAAGAAATTTGTCGCGTCGAGCGTTTCTCGGCGCCGCTTTTCGACGGTAAGATTTAAAAGGAAGCATTAATATGGGTAAAATAAGCAACGCGGGAAAGACGTCGAAAACGACGAAAAAACGGAGGGCGGCGTTGGGCGCGGCGCTCGCGCTTCTCGAAACGGCGCGAGCGAAAGCGAAAGCGCGTTTGCGGGCGTTGGAGTAACGCTCCTTCGCGTCGGCGGAGGCGAATGGAAGCGGTCGCGAAAGACGCCGGGAAGCGCGGCGCGCTCCTCGTCGGCGTCGACGAATACGAGACGCTAACTCCGCTCGAATACGCGAGTTCCGACGTTCGCAAGCTCCGCGACGCGCTCGTCGAAATCGGCTTCCCGAGCGATTCGATTCGAACGTTCGTCAGCGACGGTCGCATCCGCGAGCGGCCGAGTCGCAAACGGATTTGGGCGGCGCTCGACGAGATGTTGGCGGCGTCCGGGCCCGACTCGACCGTCTTGGTCGCGTTGTCCGGACACGGCTTCGAGACTAAAAACAGGGGCGCGGCGTTCTGTCCGGAGGACGTCGAGGTCGAGACGTTCGGAGGACGGAAGGTTGTAAATCCGGAAACGGCGATACTTATCGAAGACGTCGCGGAGCGTTTGCGCAAGGACGACGCGAAGTTCAAACTCTTGATCGTCGACGCTTGTCGCGAACCGGCGTCGACGGAAAAAGGGGCTACGGCGAAGGCGCGTTCGTTTTCTCCGATTCCGGAGGCGAAGGGCGTCGCGTTTTTGCAAAGTTGCGAAACGCAAGAGTTTAGCTGGGAGCGTCCGGAGCTGAAAGGCGGCGTTTTTACGCACTACTTCGCGGAGGGGCTACGCGGCGCGGCGGACTCGGACGGCGACGGCGGCGTCTCGTTCCTCGACGTGTGCAACTACGCGGCGTCGCAAACGCAACGCTTCGTCCGAGAAAAGCGCGACGCGTCGCAAACGCCGTTTTACCGCTTCTCCGGCGACAAGTCGGGCGCGTCGAAGCGTCGCGGAGCGCAAGTTTAACGGACGCGACGGTTTCCGCGTTAGCGAAACCGCCGAAATAGCGTCGGCGTTTGGGCGACGGAGCGGTTAGCGGACGGCGTCCTCCGGCGTCGCGGCGCAGACGCGGCGGGTCTCGGCGACGTCGGCGGCGATTTGAGCGAGGAGCGCGTCTTTGGTCGGGAACGGGACGACGTCGCGCAAACGGCGTAAAAAGTCGAGCGTTAGCGTTTGACCGTATAGGTCGCCGCAAAAGTCGAGAAGATGCGCTTCGATCTTGAACGTCGAAACGCCGAACGTCGGGTTGCCGCCGACGTTGACCGCCGACGCAAAAACGCGACCGTCCGGAAGCGTCGCCTTCGCCGCGTAAAGACCCGGCGCCGGAACGACCGTCGACGTTGGAACCGCGACGTTCGCCGTCGGAAAACCGAGCGTTCGGCCCCGACGGTCGCCGGTTTCGACGACGCCGCTCAAACGGAACGGTCGACCGAGCGCCCGGGCCGCGTCCGAAACGTCGCCCCGAGAAACCGCCGCGCGGATCGAACTGCTCGAAATCGGTTCGCCGTCGCCGTCCAAAAGAACCGACGGCGCGATCTCCAACGTCAAACCGAATTGAGCGCAAAGCGCCGAAAGCGCCGCGCCGTCCGCCTCTTGACCGCGCCCGAACCGGAAGTCTTCTCCCTCGACAAGACCGGTCGCGCCGAAAACGCCGACGACCGTCTCCGCGATAAACTCCGTCGCGGAACGGGATAAGAACGCTTGCGTCGTCGGGAAAAGAACCAACGCGTCCAAGTCGAACCGCTCGAAAAGCGCGATTTTTCGCTCGACGTCGCAAAGAAGAGGGCAAGGCGCGTCCGGACGCAACGCGAGCGCCGGGGGCGGGTCGAACGTAAAGACGACCGACGGAGCGTTTCGGCGACGCGCCGTCTCGGTCAAGCGAGCGAGAATCTCCGCGTGTCCGCGGTGCAAACCGTCGAACTTCCCGACGGAAAGGACGCCGCCGCGCAACTCGGCGGGAAAATCTTCCAAACGACGAAACGTTTTCACTTCGCGATTTTAACGACGCAAGTCGCGCCGCTCCTTAACGTTAACGCCGATTCGGGCGCCCTCTTGCGACGCGTTCGTTCGCGTCGCCCTTCGATTCGAACGCTTTTCGACTCGCGCTTTCCGGTCGGCAAAGCGAACGGACGGAAGCGCGGAACGACGAAAAACTTTCCTTCATTGTAAACGTTTTCGCGATTTGGCAAAGCGCCGCGACGCGAAAAGTCGACGGCGTTTCCGGAAATTTTTGCGGAAAACGACGAAAAAAAGCGCAAACGCCGCCGAACGAAGCGTCATTCCTCCGGTTCTTCGTCGCGGAAAACCGGGTCGAGCGTCTTCGTGTTGCGGTCGACCGCCAAGACGACGGTGCGCGTTTCGGAGCCGTCCGCCGTCGTCGCGACGACCGGGAAGACGTGCCGCCGCTCCGGGAGACGGTAACGAATCGAAAACGTTCCGTCCTCTTTTAAGCGAATCGGCTCCTCTTTGACGCGGACGCGAGCGCCGGGGGACGCTTGGCCCTTGACGACGAGTTCGCAGTCGACGGCGACGCGCAAGTCGCTCGATTGGCGGAGCGCTTCGGCGTCGCGACGCGCCGTTCCGTTGAGCGCGCCGGGGCGAAACGTTTCGTCGGTTTCGAGCGGAGCGAACCGAGGAGGCGGCGTCCGACGGCGCGGAACGAACGCTTCGAAGTTGGTCGGGAACCCGAGACCGTTTTCCTCCGGACGCCCGAACGCGTCGTGAACGTATCGTTGCGGCGTCTCGACGACGGCGCTCGAAATCAGCGTAAAAAAGCGTTTGTCGCGCGCTAGGTAACCGAGTTCGGCGGCGAACGATTGCGGCGGGTCGTCGACCGGAACGTAACAGCTGTTGACTCCGGCGCGAACCGGAAAATCGCCGACGAACTCGCGTCGCGTCGCGCCGTGCGGCTCGCGGTCGACGCGGTAAAGGCGGAGCGTCGGGTCGGCGGTGTGCCAGCTTTGCCCCATCGCCGAACGCACTCGCTCGACGCGACGCGGCGTCGCTTCCCAATAGGCGCGGAGCCAAAACGGGTCGCAAACGGAGAGGACGAGGCGGTCGTTTTCGTCGGTCGGGGAACCGAGCATTTTGGGCGAACGCGCTTTTTCTTGCCGCGTCGGGGCGGCGGCTTGCGATTCCGCGAGTTCCGCGCTCGGCGGCGCGGGGGCGTTTTCCGTTTGGGCTCCGTCGGTTTTGGCGGCTCCGTCGGCTCCGGCGTTCGGCGGCGTCGCGGACGACTCGACGGGGCGTTGCGAGTCGGCGAAAGCGGCGTTTTTGATTTTTTCGATTTCGGCGTCGGGAATCGTTTGGTCGGGGGCGGCGCCCGGCGTTTCGTCCGGCGTCGGCTCGTCCAAGACGGGCGGGACGAGCGGCGCGGCTTCGGCGGCGCGTTCCTCTTTTTCTTGTCGGCGGCGCTCGACGAGTTCCTCGACGGTCGGGGGAACGACGCCCGCTTGGAGGAGGCGGTCGATCAGCTCCGCTTTCTTAAGACGACTCCAACGAGGAACGCGCGCTTCGGACGCGATCGCTCCTAATTCTTTTAACGTCAACACTTCGAACGATAAAAAGTTTTGCATCGTCGTCTCCGCGAACCGCTCGTTCCGGGTTGGGAGGACGCGGAGCGAGCGACGTTTGATGATGGAAACGCGAAACGGGCGCGAAGCCGGTTTCGCGGGGCGCGGCGTCGGAGCGTTCGACGACTTGAAAAAAGAAACGCCGTCGAATTTAAGCAACGCCGAAAGGTCGACGCGACGTTTTTCCGCGGAGGCAAGGGAACCGCGCGAACGGTTGGGAAAGCGATTTTCGAGCGGAACGTCGACGCGAAAAAGACGGGGCGACGGCAAGGTCGCGAGTCGGCGGTCGAGCGAAGCGGGGGAAACGTCGCGGCGCGTCGGAAGCGCAAAACTTCCGTTATTTACTTAGGATAGGCGAAGACGGTAAAAAATCAATTCGGATTCTTTACAAAACGCGCTTTTTTCCCAATTCTGTTGACGAAAAAACGTCCTTTAATGAATATAACGGACGGAGCGGTTGTTTGCGCGCTTGCGAGAGGTGGAAAATGCGCGAGGAACGGAAATTTTTGCGAAAAAATGTCGAGTAAAGGAAAGGAGAGACTGGAATTTTGACGCGAAACGAAGTATAATTGGAGTCGGACGTCGGCGTCGCGTCGCTCGATTGGGGACGGCGCCGCGTCGGACGGGCGATGAAAACGTTAAGCCTTGCGCGTCGTCGAGCGCTTTTGGCGTCGAGCGCGAAGGTCGAGCAATATTTTTGGGTTTTGACGATGTTGATTTGGCGTTTATCGATCGGGATTCCGGTCGTCGCGGCGTTGGTCGGGCTTTGTTATCTCGACGCGAAGGCGCCGGCGCCGGGGTTGGCGCTGATACCGTTTTTTTTGATTTGCGTCTATTTCCTTTGCAAAGAGGCGCTTTTGCTCCTGAACGCCGGGGGGATTTATCCGCGTCGGACGACGATTTATTTCGGCGTTTTCGGGACGATTCTTCTTTGTTGGGCGTCGAGTTACAACTCGCTTCCGCTCTTGATCGAGTTGGAACGAACGCTCGCCGAGGCGCCGTCGCAAACGCTCGCCGAAACGGGGAACGACGACGTTTCCGAGGACGCGAAAAAAGACGAGGAAATCGCCCGCGCGCTTGAAGCGCTCGAAACGGCGTCGGTCGCGTTGCGCTCTCTCCAAGGCGACGAAGCGGAGACGGGTGAAAACGCCGCAAACGGCGGAAAGAGCGGAAAGAGCGTCGAGCGCCGAGACGCGGACTTCGACGGTCGCGGCGAGTTGGCGTCGCGGTCGTTTTGGGCGTTTTCGGACGGCGCGCAATGGAAGACGGCGGCCTTCGCTAGCGTTCATACGCTCCTAGCGATCGCGGCGGGCGTTCTGATCGCGTTCGTTGGCGAGATGCTCCGCTTCAAACTCCCGGGCGGGCACCTGATCAACCTGACCGGCGCCGTTTTCGCGATCGTTTACGTCGGCTTGCTCGGCTCGTTCTTGGTGATGTTGCGCATCGCGTACGGCGTCCCGGCGTTGGTTTCGATGATTATTGTTGCGAAATTGTGCGACGTCGGCGCGTACACGGTCGGGCGGCTGATCGGGCGACACAAGATGGCGCCGAGTTTGAGTCCCGGCAAAACGATCGAGGGCGCGATCGGCGGGATCGCGTTCGCGATTTTCGGCGCTTGGCTTTCCGTCGCGGTTCTTTTCCCGTTGGCGACCGGTTCTCCGTCGCAAACGACTTGGGTCGGCGTCGTTATTTACGGGCTCGCGGTCGGCTTGGCCGGAATGCTCGGCGACTTGGCCGAATCGCTGATCAAGCGCGACGTGATGCGCAAAGACTCCGGAACGAACGTGCCCGGTTTCGGCGGTTTCCTCGATATTTACGACTCGCTTCTCCTCGCGGCGCCGGTCGCGTTCGGGCTTTGGGCGTTTCACGTTATCAAGTAAAACGGTGAAATTGGGTAAGTTGGGAAACGGTTTGCGGCTTCGGCGTTCCCCCGGAACGGCGGTTTAGGGGGAATGGCTGAAATAGTAAAAGCGGCGCAAGTCGTTAAATTGGCAAAACGGTAAGAATAACGCAAGAAAAGTAAACAACGTAAAAAGTAAACGACGTAAAAAAGTAAACAACGTAAAAAAGTAAACGACGTAAAAAAGTAAACGACGTAAAAAAAGTAAACAACGTAAAAAAAGCAAGCGACGTAAGAAAAGTAAACAACGCAAGAAAGGACGGCGGCGCCGATGGCGAACATTTTGATTCGGTTGAAGAAAGCGGAGGACGACGCGGCGGTCGCGGCGTTGATTTGCGACTCGCTGAACGTTTGGTACAAGAAGAACCGCGGGTTCGAAGTCGTTCCGTCGGCTGAGGCGGCGACCCTTTACGCTCGGGTTTACGACGCGCTCGACCCGGATTGCTGCGTCGTCGCGGAGGACGCCGAGACGGGGAAAATCGCCGGGTCTTGCTTCTTTCACCCGCGTCCGACGCACGTGTCGCTCGGGATTATGACAGTCGCGCCGGAGTATTTCGGGCGCAAGGTTTCGTCGAAGCTGTTGAAATATATCGTCGACGTCGCCGAGCGCCGCAATCAGCCGTTGCGTTTGGTTTCGAGCGCGATGAACCTCGATTCCTTCTCGTCGTACAACCGCGCCGGGTTCGTTCCGACCGCCGTCTTCCAAGATATGACGGTCGCCGTTCCCGCCGAAGGTTTTCCGGTCGACGCGCCCGCCGGAACGACGATTCGCCCGGCGACGCCCGAAGACGTTCCGGCGTTGGTCGCGCTCGAAACGGAGATTTACGGGATCGACCGCTCGAAAGACTTTGCGTATTTTATCGAAAATAAGGACGGAATTTGGGGGCTCAGCGTCTTGGTCGACGACGCGACCGGCGAGATTTGCGGTTTCGTCGGTTCGGTGAAAGACCCGGGGAGCGCGATGGTCGGCCCCGGCGCCGCGCGAACCGAAGCGCAAGCCGCCGCGTTGATTCGAACGGAGCTGAACCGATACGCCGGGAAATGGTCGCCGATCTTCCTGATTCCGACCGACGCGAAGGAACTCCGCGCCGCGATGTACGCGCTCGGAGCGAAGAACACCGAAATTCACGTCGCGCAAGTTCGCGGCGAAGCGGGCCCCCGCAACGGCGTCGTCTTGCCGACCTTTATGCCGGAAACCGCTTGACGTTGGAAAAAACGGCGTTATTTAGCGTCGGTTGGTTTTTGAGACGCTAAAAGTGGTTGCGCGCCGAACGCTCGACGGCGTTTTGACGTTGGAAAACGGCGTTATTTAGCGTCGGTTGGTTTTTGAGACGCTAAAAGCGGTTGCGCGCCGAACGCTCGACGGCGTTTCGACGTTGCCGCTAACGGGCGTTCGCGTCGCGATTTTGACGTTATTAATAATATAAGGGCGAAAGACGTTCGCGGCGCGAATTGGCGAGCGTCGCGCGGTTGCGAAAAGAAAGGCGAAGCGGGTAAAATGGGAGAAACGGGGAGACTGGGCGACGACGGTGTTCCGTTTTGGCGGCGTTCTGGGGCGCGTTATTTTCCCTTAAGCGCCTATTTTAAACGCGAATTTGGCGGCGTCGTCCGCAAGATCAGCGTCGACGCCCATTTTTCTTGCCCGAACATCGACGGAACGGTCGGGCGCGGCGGCTGTATTTATTGCGACGCGGTCAGTTTCAGCCCGGGCCGTTTTTTCGGACTCGACGACCTCGACGCGCAGCTCGACGACGGAATCCGCCAACTCCGCCGCCGTTTCGACGTCGACCGCTTCATCGCGTATTTCCAGCCGTCGACGAACACGCACGCGCCGCTCGACGAATTGCGTTGCAAATACGAGATTGCGTTGCGGCGTCCGGAAGTCGTCGGCTTGGCGATCGGCACCCGTCCGGACGCGCTCCCCGACCCGGTTCTCGACCTGTTGGCCGAAATCGCTCGCGAAAAATGGCTCGCGCTTGAAATCGGGCTCCAGTCGGCCAACGACGCGACGCTGAAATTCTTCAACCGCGGACACGACGTCGCGACGTTCGTCGACGCCGTTCGACGGGCGAAGGAGCGCGGATTGCGGCTCGGGACGCACGTCATTTTGGGGGCGCCCGGCGAAACTCGCGACGATATGCGGCGGACGGCGCGGCTGGTCGCCGATTTGGGCTTCCATTCGTTAAAACTTCACCATCTTTACGTCGTGCGGAACACGAAGCTGGCGCGACTTTGGGAAGCCGGGAAGGTCGAGCCGCCGTCGCTCGACGATTACGCGGAGGCGGTCGTCGACTTTTTGGAGCTGCAGTCGCCGGAGACGGTGATCGAGCGGATTTCCGGGGAAGCGTCGGAGCCGTATTTGCTGGCGCCCGATTGGACCGCGAAGAAACACGCCGCGCGTAACGCCGTCGACGTCGTGTTCCGCCGCCGCGATTCTTGGCAAGGGAAGTTTTTCGAGCGCTAAAATGGCGAAAAGACGCCGGAAATGACGACGCGAAGCCGTCGCAAGTCGCGTCGGCGGAAATTTTGACGAACGCCCGACGCGCTAAAATGAGAACGAAAACGCCGTCGACGGTCGGTCGGCGGCGTTTTTTTTTCGCTAAGTTGGAAGGCGTCGGCGTTTCGAAGGGCAACGTTTAAACAACCTGAGCGCGGACTTTAGCGGCGTTAAACGACAGGATTGCGGTCGAGGTCGGAGAACGGATAGGCGCCGGCGGCTTGGAGGCGCTTAACGAGTTGCTCCGTCCCTTGTTCGCGGGCCCAATTCATTTCTTGGCGGAAGACTTCGATCGCGAGCAAAACGCCGAAGCGCTTGCCGTCGAGCGGCGATCTTTCGTCGGGCGACGTCGGAACCGGAACGGGCGCCGCCGCCGGAAGTTCGTCGAAGACGAAACAACGGCCCGCAAGTCGTTCGTCTTCAAATTCTTGCGGAAATTCCAACGTGTCGTAACCGTTGACTTCGACGCCCTCCGAACAGACGTAAAACGCCAAGTTTGTTAAAACGCGATGGAGGTCGCCGCGCTTCTTTTCTTCGGGCGATTCGACCGGCTTTTCGCGACCGAAAAGACGCTTGAAGAAACTCGGCTTTTTCGTTTCCGTCGGGGCGTCGGAGGCCGTTGGCGTCGGTTGGAACTTAATCTTAAGTCGCGTCGCGATAGCGAGTTCGAACGCGTCGAAGGAACGGTTCGACGGGAGAAATTCCGGCGCCGTCAGTTCCTGCGACGCGAAAAACGTCCCGCCGAAACGCGAATTGGCGTAATAGTAAAGGTCGAGCGCCCCGCCGACGCAAAACGGAACGATCGAATGCAAAACGAGCGGTTCGCTTGGGCCCAAAATCTCTTCGAGGAGGCGTTCCGTATGGCGCTGACCGCGTTCCGCTTCGGCGTCGGTAAATTCTTGATTGCAAAAGTTTTCCGGTTGTTCTTCGGGGATATCTTCAAGGGAATCGCGTTGGTCGTTCATCGGAAAAACTCCTTTAGTTTGATTTTCTGAAAATTGAAGCGTTTTTTGCGCGGCGCCGAGACGGGGCGAACCGCTCGACGTCGCGCTGGAAACGGGAAGGGAGTTTATTGAAGGCGCGGCGGCGCGACGCGTTCGCCGTTCAAGATTTTTTGACGTTCGCGTCGGTCGTAAACGCCGTAAAACGGAACGTTTGCGTCGAGCCAAAGATAAAGCGTTCGACGGTCGGCGTCGACGAAGTTCGGCAGGTCGCGGTGATTTTCGTCGTCGAGAATCGCGGTTAGCGGGCTTTCGTCGGCGCCGCAGCGACCCGGGAGCGTCGCGACCTGTTGAATCGACGCGCCGCCCCATTCGTACCAACGCAAATACGGCTTCAAGGCGTCGTAAGAGCGGGTAAACTCCCCTTCGACGGCGCCGGTCAAGTCGGGCGCGACGGCGGGAACGTCGTTGGAAGTCGTTGCGTTTTCGTTGGTTGCGTCGGCGTCGCGATGACAGGAGACGCAGGCGCGGTCGAGAATCGGCTGAATCAAGCGCGGGAACGCGAACGGGCGGGCGTCTCTCGGGCCGGGCGCGATTTCGGAGGCCGAGCGACCGAGCGCAAGGCTTTGCGTTTCAACGTTTTGGCCTGTGTAACCGGCTTGTTCGTGGCAACCGACGCAACCGCGACTTTCGCCGTCTTGCAGGTAAACTTCGCTCCGCATCGTCTGAACGGCGCGCCCGGTTTCGTCGACCGCTTGGAAGTATAAAGGCTTGCGCGACGGGGCTTTAAAGTGCGCGGAACCGTCCGTCTCGACCGGAACGGAACCGAGGTAAAGTCGGGCGTTTTCCGCGTAAGCGTGTCCGAGTCGCGGCGTGTTCCCGGGGAAATCGGGGTATTTCGGCAAGAGTTGGAAGACGCGCAACTCGACGATTTTTCGTCCTTCCGGAAGCGGCGCGAGGCTTTCGTAAACGTCGGCAAGGAAAAAGGTTCCGAACGGTTCGGACGGCGCGCCGTCGTTGGGCGACGCGGCGTCGAGCGTCGTTTTACCGTTATTTTGCGACGCGGCGTCAAGTGGCGTTTGAGCGTCGTTTTGCGACGCGGCGTCAAGGGACGTTTGAGCGTCGTTTTGCGACGCGGCGTCGATCGGCGTTTCGTCGAGAGCGGGCGCGTCCCAAAGTTCGGCCCAAGGCCCGGTTTTAAGTCCCGCCGACGGCTCGTTTTGCGTTCCAAATTCGCCGCGCGGTTCGAACGCCGACGGCGGAAGCGCGGTCGGGAAGGGCGCGGGCGCTTCGGTCGCTTCGAGCGGAATCGGGCAAAGGCAAGAAAAGTTAGGGTCGTCGAATAAAAGTTCGAGATTCCCGAATCGGTCGCGGTAATAAAGGCCGAGTTTGCCGGCGTCGGTCGGGTGGTCGGGGGACGCCATTCCGCCGAGCGGTTCCGCGCTGTACGACGTGAGGTAGACGTCTTCCGAAAGCGGATAAGGCGCGTAATAATAAGATTTCGGACATTCGTCCGGCGACTCCGCCCAAGCGATTTCCGGCGAAAGATTTTCGATCGGCGCGAGCGAATCTTCGGCGGTTTGCGCGTCGTATTGGAGGCGCGACGGGTCGAGGAGCGCCAAGCCCCCGCCGATAACCCAATGGTGCCCGCCGATGATGAAGACGTATTTGTTGGAACCGGGAATCGCCCGCGCTTGGTAGCAAGCGTTGACTTCGTAAGTGTAGTTGCCGAAAAGACTTGTCGCGTTCGTTCCGTCCGGGTTCGTCAGCCAAAGGCCGTGATGTTTCGCGGCGTCGCGGTCGACGTAATCCCAACGCGTGTAAACGATTCTACCGTCGGGAGTTAGCGACGGGTTCCATTCGTCCGTTTCGTGATAGGAGAGGCGGCGAATCGTTTTGCCGTCCTTCATAAGTTGGTGCAACGTATGCGTTTGGAGCGGTTCCCAATGCGAGTTGCAACGGGCGAAGCCGCCGCGTCGCGTCGAGACGAAGCCGAGCGAACCGTCCGGAAGCGGAAGCGGCGAAAAATCGTCGAACGGCCCGAACGTAAGTTGGCGCGGCGTCTCGGTTTCGAGGTCGAGCGCGAAGAGGTGGAACTTGCCGTCTTCGCGGTTTTCGTATTCTTCGTGAAAGCGTTCCCAAAGGCCGAGCCCGGCGAGGTCGCGGGACGTTCGGAGGGGCGCGTCTTCCGGCTGAACTTGCGAAAGGTCGGCGAACGAGAAGTAAACCGTTTTGCCGTCGAAAGATAAGGACGGCGTTTGATAGACGCCGCGCGGAAGTTTGCCGGCGCCAAGTTCGCGGGTCGCGTCGGAAAAACCGGGGTTCTCCAAGACGAAGAGACCGCCGCCGGAAAGCCCGCCGTACTCGTAATAATAGCCGAGATATTCATGCAACATTTGACAAACGAAACGGTTTTTCTTGACGAAAAGTAGCTTCTTTCCGGCGACGAGCGGATTCGCTAAAGCCGCGTCGCGAACGGCCCAACGCAAGGTTTCGCAAGCGGTTAGCGTCGAAGCGGCGTCGGCGTCGGACGGGAGTTGTTCGGCGGCGTCGTGGGCGGCGACGAGTCGTGCGCGGTGGGCGGGCGTCGTCGCTTCTTCGGCGTCGTGGTAGTCGTGGAGGTCGGCGGCGCGGGTTTTGAGGGCGTCGAGCGACTCGCGGGAGCCGAACTCGCGACCGAACGTCGCTTCTTGACGGCGCCAATCGTCGACGATTTTGGCGCGGAAGTCGGCGGAAAGCGCGTCGCTCGACGGAGCGTCGACGCTAAACGCGGCGTTGCAAGCGCTTGAAATAAAAACGGTTGCGAGGAAAATAAAGCGGCGGAAAGTTAGTAGGCGTCGCATAAAACCTCCGAAAAACGAAAAAGCGCGGGGGGAAGGAAAACGCGAAATCGACGGCGTGTCGCGAATAAAACGAACGCCGCTAACGTCGATTATATCAAAAGAAAGCGCGCGTTTCAAGAAAATAGGGCGAAATTTTGAGAAAATAGCGTCGACAAGGCGGGGAACGCGGGGAAAAGGGGGGCGTTTGATTTTTTGAAAATAGCGCCGAGAACGCGCTTTGATTATTTGAAAAACGTTGCGTCAACGGCGAAAAAAGAAACCGCGTCGGGAAAAACGCGGTTTCTTTTGGTTGCGCAAGTCGTTAAATGTCAAGGTTTAACGGAGACGGTCGAGCGGCGATTAAAGAACGCCGTCCGCTTTTTCCGGAGCGTTCAGCCCGCCGAAACGACGTTTGCGTTTTTGAAAGGCGCGAATCGCGTCCCAAAGCGTCTCTTTGGTGAAGTCCGGCCAAAGAACGTCGGAAACCCAAAGCTCCGAATAACTTAGCTGCCAAAGGAGATAGTTGCTCAACCGCATTTCGCCGCCGGTGCGGATAAGGAGGTCGGGGTCGGGCGCGTCCGGTTCGTAAAGACGCGACGCAAAGTAACGCTCGTCGATCAGCTCGTCGACGGTCGAAACGCCCGCTCGTTCGAGCGCCGCCGCTCGCGACGCCGGGTCGGAAAGCTCCGCGACGATCGCTCGAACCGCGTCGACGATTTCAAGACGCGCGCCGTAATTGATTGCCAGCGCTAACGTTAAGCCGGTGTTTTGCGCGCTTAACTCGACCGTTTTGTCCATCTCGGCGAGAACGTCGGCGGGGATTCCGTCGCGGCGTCCGACGACGCGGAGTCGCACGTTCTGCGCTTCCAACATCGGGCGCTGCTCGATCATATACGCCTTCAACAGGGCCATCAGCGCGTTCAGTTCGAGTTGCGGACGCTTCCAGTTTTCGCTCGAAAAGCAATAGAGCGTCAACCGTTCGATTCCGAGATTCGACGCCTCTTCGACCAACTTCGGGACGATTTCCGAACCGCGAATATGACCCTCCGGACGCGGAAGTCCGCGACGCTCGGCCCAACGACCGTTGCCGTCCATTACGATCGCTATGTGTCGCGGAATCGGCGGGTTAGGGGGAACGGCGCCGGGGGAAACGGCCTCGAACGGCGCGGGAGCGTTTTCGGATTGCATCGCGGGTTCCTTTGTCAAAAGGGGGGAAACGAAACGCGGCGGTCGCTCGAGGAAGGGAACGCGCCGCAAGAGTTTCCAGTATAATCGCGATTTCCGGAAAAGTCAAGCGGCGAACGCGGTTTTTCTCGGCGCTTTCTTGACGTTTTCTCGCCGTTTTGGAGGAGCGTTTCGGGAAAAATCGCGTTTTTTGAGCGAAAAGCGTTTTTTTCGCTTGACTTCCGGGCGCCGACCTTGCATAATCGACGGAAACGAGCCGCGCCGTCGAACGTCGGCGACGCGGCGGAGAAAGTCGGAAGATCGGAAAAAAAACGGAAGAATCGGGAGGAAAACGAAAATGAAAACGTTGCGAACGTTAACGTTAGCGTTGGCGGCGCTTCTGACCGCGACGCTGGGCGTCGGCGCGGTTCGGGCCGAGCGCGGGGATTCGACGCCGCTTCTTAAAACGCCGAGTCGCGGGCTTTGCGCGCATCGCGGAACAATGCGGAACGGGCCGGAGAATACCCTCGAAGCGTTCAAAATGGCCGCGGAGGCGGGCGCGGGACAGATCGAGCTGGACGTTCGCGTTTCGAAGGACGGGGCGCTGATCGTTATGCACGACGCGACGGTGAACCGAACGACGACCGGAAAGGGGAAAGTCGCGGAACTTACGCTCGCCGAAATCAAGAGTTTCGACGCCGGAATCAAGTTTGGCGAAGCGTTCAAGGGGGCGACCGTCCCGACGTTCGAAGAAGCGTTGGCGGTGATGCCGCGCGATACTTGGATTAACGTGCATTATTATGGGCCGGTCGAGGCGGTCGCGAAAGTCGTCGCGGTCATCGTCGAGCAAAAGCGGCTCGACCGAGCGTTTTTGGCGACGACGAAGGAGAACATCTTGGCGGCGCGGGCGGTCGAACCGGATATTTTGACTTGCAATATGACGCGGCAAGGGAAGGACTCGAAGGCTTACGTCGACTTGACGCTCGAGCTGAAAACGGAGTTCGTCCAGCTGGTGAAAGGCGTTTACACGCAAGAAGATTTGGCGCGATTGAAGGCGGCCGGCGTCCGAATCAACTGCTTCGGAACGAACGACCCGGAAGAGGTGAAGCGGATGTGGAGCGAAGGAATCGATTTCCCGCTCGTCGACGACTTGTCGCTGTTCCCGTTGGTCGAGGAACGCAAGCTTGCGACGCAAGTCGACCGCGCTTGGGCCGTCGCTTGGCGCAACTTTTATTCGCCGCAAACGAAGCTGTTTTACGACTTTATCGAAAGTCGCGAAGTCGGGAAAACGCTCGACTGTCTGCCGACCGAGGAGGAAGTCGCGCGTCTTTACCCGAACGAATGCGGGTACGGGACGGCGATGGAAGATTGCGCGATTTCCGGCGGCGTCGTGTTGACCGCGCTCGTCGACCGCTTTGCGACGACCGGCGACGAAACGCTTAAAGCGAAAGCGCGCGACGTCTTCGAAGGGCTCGAACTCTTGACGACCGTTTCCGGCTCGCCCGGGTTCGTCGCTCGCGGCGTCAGCCCGAAAGCGCCGAAGTCTTGGTATATCAACAGTTCGCGCGACCAAGTAACGCACCTCGCGCTGGCGGTTTGGGAATATTGGCGCTCCCCCCTCTCCGACGACGAAACGAAGGAACGCGCCGCCAAAATTCTCTTCGCGATCGCCGACCGAATGACGCGAAACGTCGTTCCGGAGAACGATTTCGATTTTCTTTGCTCCGACGGAACCCGTTGCCGACGCGGGATTTGCCGAATGGCGAACGTCGACGATCACGAGGCGGCGCGACTGACGGCGCTTTACGCGGTCGCTTGGGACGTCGCGAAACGCTCCGGGAACGACGGAAAAGCGGACGAATATTGGACGCTTTGGCGGCGTTGGGCGCCGGAAACGGTCGCGCAGTCGGCGCATATTCGGGAAAACGTCAAGTTGCAGAACGCGGTCGCGACTTACGCGCTGCTGCAAATGCAAGAATCGCTCGACGTTCTTTGGCGGCTCGAACCGGACGCGGAACTGAAAAAGACGCTCGCCGAAACGACCGATTTCGTCGCGAAATTGGCGGCGAAACGGCAAAACGGCGCGCTGCAAACGTTGAAAAGTCGCGATTTAACGGAACTCGCGCCGAGTTGGCGGGAAGCGGGCGGGCTCGTCGGCGAATACCGAAAGACTTGGTACGCGCCCCGAGCTTGCGGAGAATTGGCGCTGACGCAAGCGGTCGATTCGGCGAACGCGACCTCGTTTAACGCCGAGGCGGAGCGCGTTCTTCGGGAAGCGCTCGAAACGCCCGATTTCGACCAAATTTCGAGTTGCGGCGTCTTTCATTTGATCGGCGCTTACGAGAAGGCGCGGCGACGCGGTTTCCTCGGCGGCGCGGCGAAGTAACGTCGTTTAAGAAGTCGCGCTAACGCAAAAGACGCCGGTTTTCGGTTCGAAAGAACGAAAATCGGCGTCTTTTTTATTCGATTTTAAACGCGTTTAAGACGCCGCTTCGGCTCGCCGCGTTCGACGGTTAACGTCGGTAAAACGTTAAACCGTCGGAGGTTGCGGCGATAGCGGCGACGCTCGAACAACCGGCGTCAGTCGAGCGGACGAATCCAAACGTTGCGGAATTGCACCGGGCAACCGTGTCCGCTGAACGCGATCGGGCCCTTTTCTTTCGGGTGATTTTTGCCCGGCAGGTTGAAGTGCGACGTCGTGCCGTAAATTTCTTGGTTGTTTTGCACCAACACGCCGTTTTGCAGAATCGTAACGCGCGGATTCGCAACGCATTCGCCGGCTTCGTTGAATTTCGCCGGGGTGAAGAAAATATCGTAGGTTTGCCAGTTGCCGGCCGGAACGCAAGCGTTGACGAGCGGCGGCGTTTGACCGTAAACCGAACCGCAGGAACCGTCCGGGTAGTTGTTGATTTTGTGCGAGTCGAAAACTTGGATTTCGTAGGCGCCTTGAAGGATGACGCCGTTGTTCCCTTGGTCGCCCCAGTTCCCTTCGAAGTTCGCCGGGCACTTCCATTCGAGGTGAAGTTGGAACGCGCCGAACTTTTCTTTCGTCGCGAGACGGCCGGAAACGCATTCGACGGCGCCGTCGACGAGCTTCCATTGCGTCGGTTGCCAAGCGTCGAGGTTCGTTCCGTCGAAGAGGACTTTAGCGTCGGCCGGAGCGGGCGCGAAGTAGGTCGGCGGGTCGAGGTTGAGACGCTTCGGGAGCGGGCGTTTCGGGTCGTGAACGCGGTATTCGCTCCACCATTGCTTCGGAGAATCGTTATAACCGTAAGATTCGTTTTCGTTTTTCGGAACGTAAAGGTCGTGCGCGAGAACGGAAGCGGAGGCGCCGAAGAGAACGCCGCCGAGCGCGAACGCCGAAACGGTTTTCGCGAAAGCGTTGAACAACGTCATCGTTAGGATTCCTTATTAATATAAAGGGGGGGGAAACCGCGACGACCGACGGGCGAACCCAACGCCGCCGTCGCGACGAAACAACGCCGACGCCCGAACGTCGCCGACGTTCGAACGTTAAACGGCGGTAAAATGCGGAAAATGAGGGAATCGCGTTGTCTTCGCGGCGGCGGAGGCGAACGAACCGGTCGGAACCGTCGCGCAAGGACGCCGCCGACCGACGCCGCTCGACGGTAAAACGCGAAGGTTGGGCAAGCCGCGTTATTTTTGCGGGCGGCGAATCTCGACGCTGCCGCGGTGAGCGGTCAAGCCTTCGACCGTCGCGACGCGGTAAACGTCGTCGGCGAGATTCTCGAGCCCGGCTTGGTCGAAGCAAAGGAGGCTGTTTCCGCGAACGAAGTCGTTGCAGGACAACCCGCTGGCGAAGCGCGCCGAACCGCTCGTCGGAAGAACGTGCGACGGCCCGGCGGCGTAGTCGCCGAGCGCGACCGGGGTGTAGTTGCCGAGGAAAATCGCGCCCGCGCAGGGGATTTTTTCGGCGAGTTCCTCCGCGTTTTGCGTCGCGATGTGCAGGTGTTCCGGCGCGATTTCGTTCGTAACGCGGCAAGCCTCGTCCGCGTCGCGGGTCAAAATAACGGCGCCGAAGTTTTCGAGCGCTTGACGAGCGAGCGCGCCCCGTTCGACCCGAGCGAGCGTCGCGTCGATCTCGGCGACCGCGTCGCGGAGCGTTTTTTCGTCCCAACCGATCAGGACGCTCGAACCCGGCGCGTGTTCCGCTTGCGCAAGAATGTCGTAAGCGGTGTAATCGGCGCGAGTCGTTTCGTCGACGATGACGACGACTTCGCTCGGCCCGGCGATCGAGTCGATATCGACGGCGCCGTAAACCGTTCGTTTCGCGAGGGCGACGAAGAGGTTGCCCGGCCCGACGATTTTGTCGACTCGCGGGATTCCGTCGACTCCGAACGCGAACGCCGCGACGCCTTGCGCGCCCCCCATTCGGTAAACTTCTTTAACGCCGAGACGAGCGCAAGTCGCCAAAAGGTAAGGGTTGTAAGAACCGTTCGGCGTCGGCGGCGCCATTACCGCGATCTCCTTGACGCCCGCGACCTGCGCTGGAACGACCGTCATCAAGACCGACGACGGATAAGCCGCCGCGCCGCCCGGGACGCAACAACCGACGCGGCGCAACGGACGGTAACGCTGGCCGAGCCAACCGCCGGGCCGCTCGATTCGAACGTCTTGGCGCAAAATCGAACGTTGGAAAACGGCGATGTTTTCCGCGATGCGGTCGACGGAGCGCAAAAATTCCGGCTCGACCTTGTCGAGCGCGGCGTCGAGTTCCGCTTGCGGGACGCGGAGTTGGTCGGCGGTCAGGTCGGCGCGGTCGATTCGCTTCGAGTAATCGAGGAGCGCCGGGAGCCCTTTTTCGGCGACGTCGCGGCAAATCGTTTCGGCGACTTCGGCGGGCGTTAGCGGCGCGCCGAAAATCTCGATCGTGCGACGTTTTCCTTCTTCGCTAACGATATTTCCTTTAACGCTCAGTTTTTGACGCAACGCGTCGATTTTTTCTTGAACGTCGTTTTGACGGGCGTCGATCCAAGGGAGATTGAGCGGATTTTGACTCATTTTTCGCTTTTTTGGCTTGGGTAAAGTGCGTTGGCAAGGTTGCGTTCGCGAACCGTCGACGTTTGGGAGAAGAGACGACGGCGGCGAAAGGGAATAAATCGGGGCGCCGCCGTCGGAACGCGTTCATTTTGCGGGCGGTCTTGCCGATAATAATAACGTCATTAATATTAATATAAACGTCGCGGCCGTTTTGTCGAGCGGCGCGGGCGCTTTTTTCCGGAAAACCGGTCGTTTTGCGAGCGATTTCTTCTTTTTTTTCGCTTCGAAACGCGCTCGACGTTCGACGTTGCGAACGATTTTAACGATCGGATAAAATAGGCGGAATAAACGATGGGCGAATCGCTTTTTCAAATCACTTGTCCTTCTTGCGAATCGGTTTTCGCGGTAACCGATCCCGAGTTGATCGGCCAAATTATCGCTTGCCCGAAGTGCGGCGGGATGACGCCGGTCGTAGAGGCGGAGGTTGCGGAGAACGCGGGACTTGCGCAAAGCGGCGAAAACGAGGGGGACGCGGAGGTTAAAGGAGTCGCGCAAGATTTCGAACCGTCGACGTTTGAAGCGATCGCGCAAGATAAGCGTTCGAGCGAAAGCGCGACGAACGGCGAGAAGAGCGAGAATGGGGAAGTTGGCGAAACTGGAGAAAACGGCGTTCCGCTCGAACGGTCGCGAGGGGGCGGAAAGTTGGCGGCGAGCGGTATTGCGTTGGCGTTTGTCGGCGCGTTGGCGTTTGTCGGTTTGCGCGGGTTTAACAACGAGTCGTCGCCGACCGCCGAAACGAACGTCGAAACGAACGTCGGGGGCGAAAACGGTAAGATTGGAGAAGATGGGGAAAATGAAGGGAATGAGGCAAGCGCGTCGAACGAAATAAAAGGCGAGGTCGGCGGGTTCGCGCCGTTGGCGATCGAAGAGCGAACGAGCGAGAACGAGAGCGAAACGGAATTTTGGGGAAACGATTCGACGACCCTTGAAGACGGCGAAGACGCGGAAATTGGAGTGTTTGAGGAGAATGACGAAGAAACGTCGAGCGGGGGACTTGGCGAAAACGCGTCGGTTTTAGGGGACGCGACGGACGACGGCGACGCCGAAACGTTGGGCGAAGCGGAGGAGCGAAACGTCGACCCAAGTGAAAACAGCGAAAATAGGGAAGACGGCGAGGTTGACGCGGAGGGAGAAGACGGGTCGAACGTAACGACGTCCGCCGTTGAAAACGCGCCGGAAAGCGACGAGTTTGGCGCTTTGGGCGATTTAGGGGAAGAAGCGGAGGAGGCGCCGAACGTCGAGGACGGTGAAGAGCTTGGCGCGCTCGGAACTGAAGACGAAGAAACGGCGGAGGGAGAAAAATTAGCCGGTTCTAATGACGCGACCGGTTTTAACGAGGCCGATTTTGAGCGCGCAAACCAAAACGTCGACTCCGAAAACGCCGACGAACCCGTCGAAGTCGATTGGAGCGGCGTCGCGTCGACGACGAATCCGACGTTGCAAGGCGCGCTTCCGACGTTGCGACGCGAACGCAAGGAAATCGACGTCGACGCTCGGCTCGCGCTCCCGATTAAATCGATCGAATTTCCTTCGTCTCCGGTCGCCGCCGTTCGTTTATTGTCGGAATTTACCGGCGTTTCGATCGTTCCCGAGCTTGAAACGTTTGTTTTAACGCGTCCTTCGACCGGCGCGACGCTCGATTTGGCGTTGCGCGACGCGACTGCGGGCGAAGCGTTGGAAAAAGTCGCCGAATTGTTAAATTGGGAGGTTTGCAAAGAAAAAGACCGCGTCCTAATTCGTCCGCTCGACTGCGATTCGGAACGATTGATCGAAGAACGGATCGCCGTCGCGGATTTAACGGCGGGCGGCGTTGGCGCCGACGCGACGCGTCTTGATATGTTTGAACTTCCTAATAGATTGACGTCGGAAAGTCTTGCCGCGTTGATTAAGTCGACCGTCGCGCCCGAAACTTGGGACGAAAACGGCGGAAAGGCTAACTTGTCGGTCGACGGCGCGAGTTTAGCGATTAGTCAAAACGGACAAAACAGGGAGAAAATAAAAATTTTATTGGAGGGTCTGCGCGCGATTCGCGGGCTTGAGCCGCAAAGCGACGCGGCGCCCGAACGAATTATTCCCGAAAAATTAGGTTGGGAAAGATTAACGAAAAAAACGACTTTTGCGCCGTTAACGCCCCTCGCGTTGCAAAACGCCGTCGAAATTCTTGAAAAATCACAAAAAATACAAGTGTTTTGGGACGACGCGACGTTGATTGAAGCGGGCGTCGGACGCGACGCGACGACAGCGGCGCGAATTGAAAATGGAACGCTCGACGTAATTTTGAGCGAAATTTTAGAACCGCTTGACGCGACTTACTTGATTTTAAGTGAAAATTTGATTTTTTTGACGGGAAAAGACGCGGCGAAAAATTATCGAACCGTCGAGTTTTTTTCGCTAGTCGGCGAAAACGGGGCTCGCCCGACGCTTGACGAGGCTCGCGCTCTTGTCGAAGAGATTAAACGAACGATCGCGCCGGAAACTTGGCGGACAAGCGGGGCGTCGAACGGCGAAAATAGCGAGATTGCGGAGAACGGCGAAGTTGGGACGAGAGAAGAGGTTGCGGGGATTATGGAGGACGCGGCGAATAGCGGAAACGCGGGAAGTGTCGGGAACGAAGAGGAATCGTTGTTTGTCGCGGAAAACGAAGTTGAAGGAAATGGGGGAAATGTTGTCGTTAAAGAAAATGGAGGAAATGGGGAAGTCGGTGAAAACGCGTTGTCTGGGAAGACGCCGTTAAGCGAACAAAACGCCGTAATTTGGCTCGACTTCGAGTCGTCTTGCTTGATTGTTCGGCAAAGTCAACCGAATCAACGCGCCTTGCGTCGCTGGTTGACCGCTCGTTTAGCCGATTGGGCGACGGAGGGCAACGCGGATTAAAAAACGGACGTTTTTTGAAATTTTGCGAAAACGCTCTTGCGCCGTTTCTCGATTTTTGATTATATTAAATCGAATAATTTTAGCGTTGGCGCCGACGCGTCGACGTTGTCGATGTAAAAATAGGGAAACGAGGGGAAAGATGCGGCTTGCGCTTCAAGCGTTATTTTCGGCGATCGAAGCGGACGAAGAGGGGACGACGCGCCGAGCTTTATTAGAACGTCGATTGCGGTCGAGCGAGCGGAGCGCCGGTTTTTTCCGACGTTTGCGCGACGCCGTCGACGACGCGTCTTTGCGGGCGCCGGAAGTTTTCGCGGAGGAATCTTTTCCCGACGCCAACGTCGTCGCCGAGTATCTCGACGCTCAAACGCCTTCGGAGCTGGCGCTCGCTTACGAAGAAGCGTGTTGGGACTCGCCGGAGATGTTGGCGGAAGTGGGAAGGTGTTGCGATATTTTGAATAACGCGACGTTAGAAGCCGTCGTAGCGCCGAAAAATTGCCGTCGCCGACTTTATTATATCGCTTGGGAAGACGGTTGCGATAGTCTGCCGACGAAGGAAAACGAGGCGATTTTAACGGATTTTGCGCCTCCCGTTTCGGTAAGCGTCGACAAAACGGAGACGTTTGAGGAAAAAACGCCGGAAAAGTCGGCAAAATCGGAACGCAATGTTCCTAAGGCAAAGGAAAAAAAGTTAAAATCGAAAAAAACGGCGGAATCGGTCGGCTCAACGCTGGCGGCCGAACGGTCTTGGGGGCGTCGCGTTAAACGCTTGAGCGGACGCCTAGTTTTGGCGTTGGGACTTTGGGGCGCGTGTTATTGCGGTTGGCAAGGGCTGAACGACGCTAACCGCTCCGAAACGTTCCGAATAGAAACGCCGAAAAGCGAATTAGCGTCTTCTAACTTAGAGGGCGAACAAGATAAAAGCGCCGAAGCTCCGCTTTGTCCGACGACGATTTCGAGCGCCGCCGTCGACGAAATTCCAACGGTTGCCTGGGAGGAAAACGGTTCCGTTCCGTCGCCGGAAAACGAAACGCTCGACGGCCTGCGCGAGCCGGCAAACGATGAAAACGGGCCCTATAAATTAGCTGTCTTACCCAATATCGCAAACGAAAGAGGGGACTCGGCGAGCGTTAACGGGGAAGCGTCGACGAAAGCCGGGCGAGCGCGCGTCGGTTTAAGCGACGGCGAACCTTGGAGTCGCCGTCCGGCGCTTGAAATTCCCGCTCAAAATAACGACGTGTTTACTAAAAGCAGGGTTTATTAGTTTTGCGGCCCCTTATTTAGCGTCATAATTCCTCTTCTTGCGACTTTTTCGCGGCGAGCGCTTGCGCGGCGTTCGCCGTAACTTCTTCTTCAATTTCGTCGGCGACTTGCCTTGCGAAAGATTCTTGGTCGGCGTCTAGGCCTTTAAAGTAAAGCGACTTATAGTTGGAATAAGCGACGTCTAAGTTTTGCGGCGCGTCGCGTAGGTAATCCCAATCCAGTTCGCAAAGTTGAAAAAAATGACGTTGCACGACGATTTCGACGGCGCCGAAAACAAGCGGAATCCAAGAGCCGTCCGCGATTAGCGTATCAAAGGCTTCGGGGGCAAGATTTTGGTAAAATAGGGGGTTTTTGACGATAAGGATTTCGGTAGACATCGCGGAATCGAACGGTTCGAAGGAAAGAAACTTTGAATATTTCCGACGTGCATATTATATAGAGCGCCGTCCGAAAAACAAGTATTATCGAGGAGAAATCGAGCAAATTAACAAAAAACGCTAGGTCGTTTCAAAACGGCGGAAGAGATATAAAGGCCGAACGATAGCGCGTTTATGCGCGGTCTTAACGGAGGTTGCCCGACGCAAAATTTTCAAGGCGCGCCCAAAAGACAAAAAGAGTTTTTGCGGGAAAGAAAAACTTTTTCGGAAATTTTTCGAAATTACCCCTTGCGCTTTTGGGTTCTTGGGGTATATTCTTACCTGTCGCTGGTGATGAGCCTGACGACGACAAACGAGACTCTAAGTTAAACGAGTAGAGTTTGAAAAGCCGTCGAGCGGCGAGAGTCGAAAACGAAAATAAAAAATTTTCAAAAAAGCTCTTGACGAAAACTGAAACGGCGCTAAAATAAACGAGTCGCTCGAATGAAGCGACAAGTGGAAAAAAGCCGTGAGTTTAGCGGTTGGCTAAAACGGTGAAGATG
>JAFSDX010000240.1 GCA_017436025.1 Thermoguttaceae bacterium | reverse complement strand
ATTGTTAGTTTAGAATCGCCTCCGCTAACCGCGACAGGAGCGTTGACCGTTACCGCGTCAAAACGCGCCCACGAGGAATCCGCCGTCAGCGGCGAAACGTCGGACGCGCCGGAAATCGTTACCGCGTCGAGGCTTCCGCTGAATCGACGCAGACCGGAGCCGACCAAAATCAACTCGCCGTCAGAATATGAACCGCTCAAACGCGTCGTTCCTGCCCCGGAAAACGAAAGTTGCTCGCCAGAAACCGCGCTCGCGACGCAAACCGTCGCGCCGCTTGTCGCTTCGACTTTCAGCGCGCCGCCCGCCCTAACCGCCGTCGTTGCCTCAAGATAAAGCGCGCCGGACGTCGATTTTAACGTCCCGCCGTAAATTAGCGAGCCGTTCGTGCCCGTAATATGTCCCCTAACCTTCGCGTTCACAGACTCGAACGTTAGCGTGTCCGCAACCGTAAGAACCGCGGGACTTTCCGTCGTGCCGACAATGTCGACGTAAGCGTTGCAAGAGTCAATAGTGTCCGCGCTAAAAACGATAGAACCGCCGCCCGTTAACGTTTGACTCCCCGAGAAAACGACCCGAGGTTTGTGGTCGATATTATATGAGTTATGCCCATACGCCGAAAGCGTTAACAGCGAGTTAAGTTCTAAATCGTTAACAATAGTCAACTTGGAACCACCGCCGCTAACCGTGATCGGAGCGTTGACCGTTACCGCGTCGAATTGCGCGTTTTGCGAACTAATCGTCGTCGGCGCGTTGAGGGTTACTTGGGTTAGCGTCGTTCGGTTCGTTATGTTGATTTTTGAGTTAAGCGTCGCGTTCGAGAGGGTTAGCGTTCCGCCGGTCGCGTTGACGCCGGCGCCGGTCTCCGATTCTTTGCCGCCTTCGATCGTTATCGAGCCGAGGTTCGCGACGCCCGACGTCAGCGACGCCGCGCGCGATTGGCCCGCCGCGTCGATCGTCAGCGGACGCGTTCCGAAACCGACGATCGTCAGCGCGCCGTATTTGGTCGAGTCGAACGCCAATTTGATCTCGTCCGCCGCCGACTCGAACGTCAGCGTATGCGCGTCGTCCGTCGTGCGCAACACGATTAAATCCGGCGCTTGCGTCGTTCCCGACGTCGCGATCGCCGATTTCAGGCTCGCGACGCTCAGCTCCGACGCCGCGATTTCGATCACGTTCAATTCGCTCGCGCTCTCCGGGAGATTGAACGCCGGGTGCGCCGCTCGAATCGCCGCAAACTCCGACGCGGACACGGCTAGCAACGCTCGTTCTTCCAGCTGTTCGAGTCGCGCTAAACGGGTCTTTTCGCGCTTCGGTCGCGACGCCTTGCCATTCGACTTCGGGCCGCTCTTGCGCGACGCGCCTCCGTCGCGGGTTCGACGGTTCAAGCCCAACGTTTCCATCACGTCAAATCGACGGTTCATTTTTCGACTCCCTGGTAAACGACGCAAAATAGAAGATATAAAAACGACGCTTCCCTCACGTCGCGCGTTCCGGCGCTACGTTTACGGAAACCTGTTGCAATTATTATAACCTTTTGATTTATAATGTCAAGTACGCCTTTTTGTTTTTCGTTGATTATTTAATACGCCTTTATCCCATTGGACACGCTCGATTTACGATAGAGCGACGCCGCCCAAACCGAACGGTTTCGCGATAACGTCGACTTGGTTAAGCCTCGCCCGTCTCTTCCGCGTAAACCTCGGCGTCCGCGACAGTTTCATACGCTTCAATCTCGACGGCATAGGCGGGACGGCGTTCCCACGGCGCCGTGCAAATAAAATTCTCGGCGTATTCCACCGATTTTTCCCGCTTCTTGGTTACTATTCGGCTCTAATATTGCGGACGCGCCGCGTCGCTTTAATTTTAACGCGCCCTCGTAATTCGACGCCGTTATCTCCTTTGTTTTAAAACCTGTCTATCGGGTAATCGCCGTTGTTTTCGATATACTGTTTTCGAGAATCGTAACGTCGAGCTCGGTCGCCCAACCGGCTCGGTCGAAACGATCGCGTCGAAATACCAGTCGCCCGTCCTGTCGTATTCGTCGAGACAGCGACGAACCGTCGTTAAAATCTCTCGTCCGTCTCGACCGCGCAGGACAAACTGCAAGTCGCCGACGTCGGAATCGTCGTACCGACAATCAACGTTGCGACTCGTTCCAAACCCAACGCCCGCCTCCAATAGTTCGCCGAGTCCTTGGTCGTACCAAAGCTCTTTAATTTCCGACGCGTTCGCCAGCCCAAAGTATTCGGGTTCTTTATCGTAAGGCTCGCCGTCTCGGAAACTATAAGCGACGAACCCGAACTCGGCGTCGGGAATTTTGTCCAAAAGCGCTTCGAATTCCCATAACTTTTTTTCTTCGATTTCTTTCAACGCGTCGTCGTCGATTTCAAGTTCGTCGCCGCCGTAAACTTTAAGCGTTGTAAACATCGCCGTCCAAGAATACAAGTCTTTGCCGTAGCAACCTCTGAAAACCTTGGACTTACCGTAAATATCTCCTATATGCGCCATTATTTAAGTTCCTCAATCTCTTCGTAGTCGATAATTTCTTCCTCTTCCAAATCAAAGCAGTCGTTCACGTCGTAATACTCGTCGCCGTCAAAATAAGCGTCGTAAATATCGTCGACGTTTTCCACTTCAACCTCGGGACAGCACGAAATATAAGTTCGCTTCACCGTGAGCCGATACCGTTTCAGCTTCGGCGTTTCCGTTTTCTTCTCTTCGTTCTCTTTCATTGTTGTTACTCCTCGTCGTCGACGTCCGGCAATTCAATAACGCGGATTTTTGCGTCGTCAATTTCCACCGTTTCCTTGTATCCTCCGGTATATTCCGGATCGAAATGACAGTAGCGGCGAAGTTGATAACCGGCAATCTCTATCGCCTCTTCCTCGTCCTCCGCTTCGATAATAAACTGAACGGTAACGGGAGTTACCGTTTCAACAATAAAACTTTTCATCGTTTTTGCTCTCCCAATCGCCAGCCGGCAACCCAATAACTCGACTGATTGTTTCTTTAACCGACGCATAAGAACGGTCGTTTCCCATATATTGAGGTTTGAAATCGTAATCGCGCTCAACCTGAGCTTTCGCAATTTCTTCCGCTTCCAACGCGGATTCCGCCTCAACAAGCAAGTAAACGACAACGGGAGTTACCGTTTCAACAATAAAACTTTTCATCGCCCCGACTCCTTAAAAGTTAATCAATTCGGCGATCCGCAACTCTTCCAAAATGCTTTCGGCGCAATCTTGTATAATCAAAACCGTTGCGAGCGCCACAATTAGCGTTATGATAAAGTATCCGAACACCGGAATAAACGGATAGTCCCACCAATCGACCGGAACTCCTCCCATCCCGGGACCGCATTTGAAATAGAACATCTTAACCGCCTTGGTGAAGCAAACCCAAGTTATCAATAACATCCCCAACAATGTCCCGGCTCCGCAAGCTAGTTCGCACAAAATAAGCATTATAACCGAATCGTCCATCGCCTCTACTCCTTTGCTTCCAGTCGTGAAAGCGTTCTCCGTCCGACAAATTTGCATTCCGGGACAAAGTAAACTCGGTCGAGTTGCAATTCGCCGCCGACATAAGTCGAATGAAAACCCGACTTGGCAAGTCGCGGCGTCTCGAAGCGACCTTTCTCGAACTCTTCGCGGAAAATCCGAACTGCTTCGTCGAGCGACTGCGCTTCAAGATCGTACCGTGTTTGAAGCGTCGCGATAAACGTCGCTTGATAATATTCCTCTTTCACGTCGTCGAGTCCCGATTTGTCGCGCAGTCCGTCGTCCGGCAAGGTTACAACAGTTTCCTCGTCGAACTTTCCTCGTCGACGAATCGTCGCGGTCGCCGACCAAAGCTCCGCCTTGTCGCGCTTGAATTCGATGTTTCCATCCGCCCAAATGTTGAAAGCCGCGGCAAGCGCTATGTCAAAGTAAACCGTGTTAATGATTTGACTTTGCGCAACTTCTTCTTCGATAACAATTTCAAAAGCCATTGAGTTTCCTTTTCTAGCAAATATTCCCAAGGTTGATTCCGTTGACGAAATTTTCTTGTGTTTCAACCTGGCAAGACGAACTGTAAATCGCCGACGTTGGCGGCGTACCGATTTTTGATCAAGCAATACATCGAATCTCATTTACCCACACCAACGTCTACCTTTTGCGTCCGCCTTAATCTCGACGGGACGCAAAGGATTCGAGGTCTCCTCAATCCTATGCGAACTCGGGAAAATCATGGCGCACTCGACATTATCATAATCAGGATTGTAAGTATCGTATTCGTCCATATCGATTTCACCGTTCGCCAACAGAAACTCAACCGCTTCCTCGGCTTCTTTTGTCGACTCCGCTTCTATTGAGATTAATTTTGTAACCACACGGTCGACGGCGACCAAGTAAACCTGTTTCTCCATTTAACTTATCTCCTTTCGGAAGTGTCAATAATTTCGCTTTGCGCGACCTCTTCTTCGACAACAATTTCAAACCCAGCCGAGTTTTCGTTCAACAAATATTCCAAAGGTTAATTTCATCGACGAAATTTTCTTGTGCTAAATCTCGCGACCGAAAGATTTCGACAACCGGATTGATGCAACTAATCGAAGCCTCGAAGGGGTTGTGATAAAACTCTTGTTCGTATTTTTCTAAAACGTCTTCAAATAAGTCGTCCAAATCCAGAACGTCGGGCGAAACGTCCGAGTCAATGTTTATGCCCGAGGTAATCGAACGTTCGACGATGTATCTCGCGTAATACGTTTTCTTTTCTTCAACGTCGGCGAACCTGTCGATCGCGTACTCCTTTTCGACGGGAAAAGGTTCGTATTCCTCTCGCCGCGAATCCTTTTCGTCCTCCGTCGTTACTTCGACAAAAGCTTTCCAAACGTCCGCGACGTCATATTGGAAGTCGATCGCTCTTTCGTCCCAAAGTTTCTCCGCTTCCTCGACGGCGGTTTCGTCGTTCGGCGCGGTGAAAAGAACGTAGAACGCGACCGTTTCGTTAATATCGATTCGAAACCGATGGTAGTCCGCCAATTCTATAACCTCTTCTCCCATCTCAAACCTTGTAATCGTAATCTTTAAAGTGTTCCAAAATTTCGTTTCCCATCGGATAACTATACCGTTCGAACTCTTCGCGTCTTGTCGTGTAGAAAGCCTCTTCAACGACGCCCGGATTCCGGTCTTCTTTCCATCGCCGATACGTGTAAACCTCTTCGCCGAAGGGGTTGCCGATCACGACTTGGAAATCGCCTTTATCGTCGACCAACGCTCGCAACAAAACGGCTTCGTCCATTTCGTCTTGCCACGCGAACATTAGGAAGTCGAGGTCGTCGATCCAGTTAACGTAATCCGTTTCCACGTATTCGGTTGCGCGAACCGGCGAACCTTTCACATTCGACTCGACGAACGCGTAAACGTTGCGACCAAGGTCGAACGTCGCCAACTTTTCTTCAAAGCGATTCAACATAAACACATAAAAGTTACGGTCAAACTCGTTGTAAAAACGTTTCTTCTCTTCGACGGTCGGCTTAAAACGTCCTCCGTCGCATCGGTAAAGAACGCGCTTTGCGTTGCCGTAAAACAACTCTCCGTAAAGTATCGCAGCCATCTCTTGTCCTTTCTAGGTTTAAAAGAACGGTAATTCAAATTATCCCCCCCCCCGCCGGAGTCGAACCGGCGTTAAGACCGTCGGGGATTCGCCGTGTCGGACTACATCGGGTAGTCAACCCAAACGCCGTAGATTTCGCACCAATAGCCGTCCGTCCCGTCGTCTTCGACGTCGCGTCCTAGTTTCTCGTAATCGATGTAATCGCAAATAGTTGACTCGGGGTTTATTTCGCCCCGGTCGATAAAGCGTCCAAGCTGGTAATCGCCGAGCGCTTCATGCCGCGACGTCTCGTCGTTATCCCAGCGAACCTCCGTAAGCGTCGCGCTTCCAATCTCCGCGACGTCGAGCGCTTCACGCCAATTGCCGAAGCGATCGTACAGCGAAATCGCCGCCTTGCGATCGTCCTTGTCGAGTTCCAACCACCGCGAAAGAAACTCATTAAGCTCTTCAAGTTGGTACGGAATCTCGGCGAGCCGCGACAGCTCCCGCTCCCCTTCGTCGTATTTGTACGGGACTTCGTAAGCCTCGCCGTTACGGCACGGGACGTCGTAGATTGTCCACCCTTGAAGTTGCGGCTCCGTTCCCTTCGCGACCGGGAGTTCGAACGTTTCCGTTTCGTTGTCTTTAAATGCTTTCACTTTCATAACTTACGCCCTTTTATTCTCCGTATTCGCCCCAATATTCCCACGCGTCCGAAGCGGCGCAGTCGATCCAAAGCCCTAAACGTTGACACCAGAAACCGTTTCTTTCGTTCGCGACCATACGCCCGTAACTTTCGACGTCGAACAGTCCTTCGACGCGAAGGCAGGCGTTGAAGAAACTTCCAAGTTCGAAGTCGTCGTCGAAACGGTTTTGATATTTTTCGAGATAATACTCGCCCAACCCTTTGTAATCGTTGAGCTTAACCCAAGTGAGTTCCGCGCGTTCCCAAACGTCGTAAGCCTTGCGCCAGTCGTTTGTTACATTGATAAGCGAAATCCAAACGCCGGGTCCGAGCGTAACCCAATACCCGTCGTTAAAGGTTTTAAGTCCGACCGATTCGTCCCATTTTTTCAGGAACCAATGCAATTCTTTCGACGATTCGTTCTCGCCTTTCCCCGGCAATTTGTCCGGCTCGACGTCGTAAATCAAGGAAGCGCAACGAATATCGCTTTCCTCGAAACCTTCTTCGTCCGGTCGAACGAGGTCGACGACTTCCCAATCGTCGAACGGAAAACCGTCCGCGCCGTCCAACGGGAAGTAAGCTATTTCCGTTTCGTCGGTCTTTACATTGCGCAACTTAACTTGCATCGCGTCCCCTTTCAACAATCGCCAAGATAAATAATTTCGTAAGTTACGACGCACCATTCGTTAAACGTCGCGCTAAGTTCGTACTTCGGATCGGGCCAAGACTTGGCGCAACCTTCGAAGTCGAAATGTTTTTTCGCTTCCTCCGGATTGTCGAACCGTTTCCACAAACCGAATTCGTCGGTCATATATTCGCCCAACCCCTTGTAATCTCCGCCTTTAACGCCCGTCCACACGACGTCGTAAGCGGAGTCCATCGCGCTAAGGCAACTGTAATCGAGTTCGTCGTAGAGATAAACGAAACTTTTAAGCTCGTTCTCGTCGGCTTCGTCGTATCTCCAATCGAGAAAGCGTTTAAGCGTTCCCCTTTCTCTCGGCAAGCGACTTAATGTCGCAAGCGTCGGGTCGTCGCGTTGAAGTTCTTCGAAATTGACGACCGCTTTGCTCGGTTCTTTGTAAGCGAGGCGCCAATTATCGATGCGGCAGTCTTCGTCGTTCGGATAAACCCAAACCTTTTGTTCGCCGGTTTTAGCGTTCTCTAAATTGAATTGAATTCGCATCGCGCCCCTCCTTAACGGCAGTCTTCCGTATCGATCCACACATCGTAAATGTCGCACCAGTAACCGTATGCGTCGCTTTCGCAATCTTCGCCCAACGCGTCGTAGTTGACGAACGTCTCGATTTGAAGGCTTAATCCGTCGTCGCATCGCTCCGCCCATTTGCCGAAGTAATAACGCCCAAGTTCTTCGTAATCGCGACGTTCGACGTCGGTCTTCACGGCGTATCCAAGCGTGTTCAACGCCTCTTCCCAATCGTCGAGCTTATTGACAAGAGAGGCGGCAAGCGCGGCGTCCTCTTCGTCCCAGCCGTCGGATTCTTCGAGCCACCGGACGAGAAACCGTTGAAATTCTTTCGGGTTCTTTTTCGCAACTCCCGGAATTTTAGACTTTGCGACGCCGAAAATAGCGTCGTCGCGCCAGAACCGTCCTTCTTCGTCGGGGTCGTACAAAACGCTGTCGCGTTCCACGACTTCGATAAGAGCCCAGTAATCAAGCGTCTTTTCCGTCTCCGCGTCGACCGGAAATTCCATTGTCTTAATCTCGCCGCCGTTTCTAACGATCGCCAACATCTTCGTTCTCCGTTTCTTCCTCAACCTCTTCAATTTCCAAGACTTGCCCTCAATCGAACGCCTCGATAGATGCGATCGAATCCGGCGCGTAATCCCTATCGTTCTGCAAATCGACAAGGAATCGTTCCAACTTCTCTCGCGCCTTAACCTTAGCTTCTTCAAGGTCTTTCGCTTTGAATCGCCGGACGTCGACTAAAATTCTCGCTTCTATTATCGCTTCAAATTCTTTCGCCGGTTCGAGCGTCGGGTCGAACGCAAGCGCGATCCGTTTCCAGTCGTCGTCCGTTTCCGACGACGGATTGTCGCGCAACGCTCGCATTCGGTCGTCGAAAGGCATGTCGTCGTAAATACTTAGCTCGAAAGCCGTCGCGCAAAAGTCGCGACATTTCTCGCATTCGTCGAGATGTTCCGCCAAGAGACGCGTTTCGTCCGGGGAAAGCATGTCGACGCTCAACGATTCCCACAAACCGTACTCGCGACAAACGCAATCGTCGTCGTATGTCAACGCTCGCGCCAACAGGTTTTCAAGCCTCGTCGACAAGGCGTCGTAGCCTTTATTTAACATCATGCTACTCCTTGACTTACGAAATGCAATATTCAATTTCGTCTTCGAGAATAAGCCACTCGCCGACGACCGCCGAAGCGACGGCGCTTCCGTGATGCAAATCCTCTTGCAACGAGCCGAATTTCCCGTAATCGAACCCGCTAACCGGGTCTTTGAAACACTTGTCGACGCCGTACTTACGAGCGAAGTAGCGTCCGAAATTTTCATACGCCTCGTTTAGGTCGCCGTCGCAACGCGCTCCCGTGCATTCGGCGTCGGTCGCTCCGTAACAGGCGTTGCAACAATCCCAACCGTCGCCGACGAAGAGATGGACGAACGCCTTTTGCTCGCCCTTCGACGCAAGGCTCCACCACTGAGCGAAGTTCTCGAACTCCTCTTCGTCGCTACAAAGCGCCGTCCGAATTTTATCCTTGACTCCTTTCACAAGAAAATCGTCCGACAAAAGCCGAAAGATTTCGCTGCAAATCGTTTTACGTTCTTCGTTTACGTTCATTGTTTTCTCCTTTCACTTGTTCAACCAATCGTACCAAAGTCGGTTCTTGTACGTTCCTTGCGGATAATCGAGCCATCGTCCGCAAATCTCCGACCAGAACCCGTCGCCGCCGCTTAATTGGACGTCGCGACCGAAAGCCTCGGCGTCGAAATAAGCGCGGAAGAATTCGGGAACCTTCCCAAAGTATTCTAAACTAAGGAGATACTCCAAATAGTATTCGCCGACCGCTTCGTTTCGCGCGGCGTCGCCGTAAGGATCGGCGACGTCGGTAAGCTCCGCAAGACGTTCCTCGGCAAGCCTTAGCGCTTCGAGCGGCTCGACTTCGTACTCGACAAGCGCGACGGTCGTTTGTTTTTGCGACGCGTCGAGCGCCGACCAACGCGACAGGAAGTCGTCGAGTTCGTAAAGATTCGACGGCAAGTCGACGAGTTTCGGAAGCTCTTCGTCGTCCGTTAAATACTTACGGATATAACACTTAGCTTCGTCGCGACTCCCCGCGTATTCGTCGGGAACTTTAACGACGAAATCTTTCAAGAACGCTTTACGCTCCTCGTCTTGAATCGGAAGGTAAAACGTTTCCACGCAACCGGTTCCGTTATGAACGCCTTGCACGACCGCTAATTTTTGCATCGCTTTTCTCCTTTGTTAATCGACGTAAACCCATTCGCCGAGCGCTTCCGACGGGTAGAACCCCGCATCCTCCGCAAACCGACGCCCCAACGTGAAATAGTCGACGCTATCAATAAGCTCCTTGTCGTACCCGTCGGACTCTAAGTCCTCGCGATACCGACTGTTAAAGATGTGAAGCCCCAACTCGCTAATACTATCCTCGACGTCGTCCGGGTCGTAATACGCGCCGGTCGTATAAGACTCCGACTCGACGGCAAGCCGAATTGCTTCGTTCGAAAGCTCGCGTCGGTCGACGTAAAAGAAAACGAACATCTTCGCCTTCTCTTCGTCGGACGCAATCAACCACGAATACAACTCGTTGGCGACGCCGAGGTTAGGCGGAAGGAGGTCGAGCCGTTTCAGCGTGTCGCATTCGACTTCGTTCAGGTTCATTACTTGACGTCGCAACGTCGCTTCGCCGCGGAAACGTTCGCCGGTAACGAAGTCGACGATCTCCCAGTCGTAAGCGTTCGGGACGTCGACCGGAAACGGGAGAAAAAACTTTCCAACCTCGCCCGTATTCCCATTTCTCGCAACGACTTGCAACGATTCGAAGTCGTTGCAATATTCCAACAATTCGATAAAGCGTTCGCTCAAACCAAGTTTCATTATTACACCTTGTAGCATAAAGTAGGTTTTTAAAAAAGCCCGAAGGCGACAAGCGGCGGACAAGGGACTCGAACCCTTAAAGCCTTGCGGCCACCGGTTTTAGAGACCGGCGCGTTTGCCTTTTCGCCAGTCCGCCGAAGCCTCGTCGTTCCTTGCGACGAGGTTAAACAAGGGGGAAATACTTTTAAAAGACGCGGTCGCATTACGGCGCTCTCGCCATCGCAACTTCCTTCTTTACGGGGTTTACTAAACTTCTATTCGTAAGCGTTCCGGAAACGTTTCTACAACATTGTACCTTCTCCTTTCTCTTCGTCGAAATGTTTTGTCGTTGCTATCTCAAACTACGGCAAGCGTTGCGAGCGCGTCTCGTAATGTCGCACGTCTTGTTTCCGCGAGGATAGAACCCCGTCGCGGCGTAATAGGCGGCGATTCCGATAACGTTCTCCGCCGCCCGGAACTGAACGTTCTCCGCGCAGTTGTAAACCGGACTATCCTTGACGTTAAGATACAGCCGCTTCGCTTCGTCGGGCTCCGGGTAGCGTTCGAGGTCGTCCGTCGCGATGATGAACTCGGTCGCCGCCTTCACCGCTCGCGTCAAATTGAAACGGACGTCGTAAATCGCGCCCTTCTTGAAGAGCATAACGCCTTCGTCGTCGGGGTTTTCCGTCAACTCGTCGGGGTCGAGGTTCTGAGTTTCCGACTGATACGCGACGTTAAGAAACATATAAAGCGCCGTGTCGTAAATCGCTTTAAAACGATGGTTGAGGTAAAGTTCGTTTACCTCTTTGAGAATGTTCAGCATTGTTTAAAATCCTCCGCGTTCGGAGACGGCTTCACTCGTCGGGATTCGTTGCGCTCGTCTCGGTAATAGTTGACCGCCTCGCAAACGACGCTTACCGCCGCGTTCATAAAGGTTCTGTTTTCAATGTATTTCGAGCCGTAGGACTTGCTCGCTTTGGCGCGCTCCTCCAACGCTTTTTTAAGTTTCTCCTCGTCGCCGTCGACAACGTGTTCCGTCGCCAATTTAACGGCGTCAAGCCAAAACCTACGATTCACATGGACTTCGTCGGCGCGAGTCGCAATCCAAACGCATCGCTCGACGCCTTCGCGTTCGTCCTCTTCTTCCCGATCTTTCAACTCCAACATCGCGTCGTAATTCTGCTCGGCAAGGGCTTTACCGATTTGAATAAACGTATAAAGAGCGACGTCGAAGTCCTTTTTAAAATGACGTTTAGCGAAAAGTCCTTCGAGTTCTTTCAGATATTTCAGCATTGTTTGAAATCCTCCATATAAGTCTTGGTAACTCCGGCGTAATACGCCTCGACGAACGCCGCGTCCGTTCCGGCGAGCGTTCCTAACGATTTTCGCAAGTTGCGGTAAACAAACATCTTATTCGGGACGATATCGCGCGGTCGACCGTTGGGCAATTTGCAGTACTCCTCGACCGAAAAGATTTTGTAATACCGGTCGCGCCAAACGCGTTCCGGGTTCTCGTGTTCGCAAACGTCGATCCGCGCCGCCCACGAATCGTAATAAACGGTCAACGGTTTGACCGTCCCCTTCTCGATGTATTCGCAAATGTTGCGATAAATCTGTTTACAAATGTCGTTAAAATTTTTGCGGGTCGGGAGTTCGAGGTAACCGTCGCCTTGTTTGAGCTTCAACATTGTTTCTTCTCCTTCTTGATTTTCTTGGGAATTGGACAGTAAAAAGCGACGATCTCTTCTTTTGAGTCGACGGCAAAATGGGAAAGCCCTTCCGCTAACGCTTGTCGCACATCTCGAATCGTCGCGGTCGGCGACGGAAAGACTTTCGAATACAAGAACGCCGCGGACAAAACGACCGCGTCGGAGCCGGGCTCGAACTCTTTGTCGGAAAACAACTTGACGTCTCCGTCGGTTCTTCCCCAATAACATTTAAGTTTCTCGTCGACGCATACGACGTAACCCCGCGGTTCATACCTCGCCAGACTTTCGTTAAACATTCGAAGGAAAACCCGCGCCGTCGAGTTGAAGTCGTTTTTCGACGGTAATTTCACGTCGTTAATTTCCATCGTTTCTCCTTTGATTGCGCTCTTTACGTCTGAACTTTTCGCGTCTTTCTTGACTCGCGTTTTTCCGGTAATACGCGAAGATAAACTCGCGCTCTTCGTCGGCGAGCGAAGCGAGAGACTGCGCCAACTCGTCGCGAATCGTCTTGCCGCTAGGCGGCGGCCATTGCCAAGCGTCGCCGCGAAAACGTTCGGCGACGCCGTAAATTACAACGCGTCGAACGGGCGCGTTATCGGCGTAAGTCCAACGAATATCGCCGGTTGACGAGTCGTAAACAACGCGACACGGCGACTCGCCTTCGCATTTAAGATAGAGGCGAATGTTTCTTAGCAACTCTTGCGCGACCAAACAAAAATTGTCGCGCGTCGGGAAACGGCGACGCTTCCCTTTAATCTTCGCGCAAAGCCGACGCCCGCGCTCTTGAACGACGTCGTTTAACATAACGCCAACCCCTTTCTTTTACTTAACTTGCCGACAACGAACCGCGTCAGCTCTTCGACGCGTCCCGCCAACTGAGTTTCTTCGAACGAACACCGTTCGTCGGCGTCGAGTTCGTCCTCGAACGCTTCGATTTCGTTCAAACACGCGACGGCGTTTTCACCGGAAAGCGTTTCCGCAACGCCGGTTAGCGCGTCGCAAATACGTCGGGCTTTTTCAATCGTCATTGTTGTTCTCCCCAATCGCCCCAGTCTTCTCTTTCCTTGTCGACAACCTCGCTTTCGATCGTTTCTTTCAGTTTTTTAACGTTGCCAACGACGTCGGAAACGACGAAACCAATTAAAATTAGGCGTCCGATGTTGTTGTCGCACGACCTCCATTTAAATTCAACTTCCGACAACTTGACGTAAAGTTTGCGAAGACGGTCGATTTGATCGTCGGTATAACGGCGCCGACGACAGCCGTCGTCAAGTTGTCTATCGATCGTTCTTCGCGCCGTTTCCAACGCGTTTTCAAAAACTCTTTTAAGAGCGAAGATAACATCTTTCTTCCCGACGTACTTTTCGAAGTCTTCAAAAATCAAGTCTTCGAATTTTTGGATATGAAATTCAGTCGTCATTTTGTTTCTCGCTTATATTTCGAAGTGTAAATGGTTACCATGTCGTCGATTACGATCGACTCGACGACGGCGTTGTCCTCGAACGTCCCGACGACGTTCGACTCCGGCTTGACCAAATAATCGCCGTCGTTCTCGATAACCGCGTATCGAAAACGAATCGACGGCGCCCAGCCGAGATGAGCGTAAGCGTCGGCGACCCAATCGTTAGCGCGACGTCGAAGCTCTTTGAAAAGCTCCTTGCGGTTGTATTCGCGGACTTCGTAAATAATTTGATACGTGTTCATCGTTTTCCTTTCGTTTAGGTTTCTCGGTTCTTGTCGATAAGGTCTTGCATATGTTTAATCGCCTCCAAAACCTTCGCCAAAGTAACTCCGCATAAAATGAATTGTCCCACGTTGTCGTCGTGCGTTCGCCGCCTGAAATCGGCCTCGGTCAACGCGTCGTAAAGTTCGCGAATACGTTTGACGCGCTGTTCTTTAAACTTTCTACCGCCGTCGCCCCACAACGAGTCAAGCTCCGCTCGCGCTTCTTTAACTTTGTCGTCGTAGACTTTGCGAAGCGCGTCGGTAACCTCGTTACAACCGGGGAAGTTTTCGAAGGCACCGAATACAAGGTCGTAAAATCTATTTTGTTTAAGTTTTCCCATTGTCGCTATTCTCCTTAACTAGCGGGTTGTTTCTCGCGACTCCATCTTACTCCGCTTCAAGACGTTTTTTAAGATTTAATCGAAGCGGAAAACGCTTTAAGACGTCGCAAGATGCGCGTTTAAATAGCGAGAATATCCGTTGTTCGGTCGCGCTTTCGTCGGATAATTTCCGATAACCCCCTCTTGCAAATATTGAAAAGCAAGGTATTATTAAAGCGCCGAATCCGATAATATCCCAACAAGGGCGTTAAAATGTCCGTTAAAAAAACTCCCGACAAATTTCCTTTCAAAATGCTCGAACCGCGTTTCGGTTCGGAACTAATGAAACTCATCGTTGAAATCGAACCGTATCGCAACGCGAATTTTCGCAACGGCACGACGCCGAACAGTTGGATCGAAGGATTGAAAGCGGTCTTCTTCATCCTCGAAAGCGTCGCGTCGGCTCGCATCGAAGGCAACCGCACGACCGTCGCCGAATACGTCGCTTCCGTTGTAAACGCAACGCCGGAAGACGTTGCGCCGGAACGGATTCGAGAGATCGGCAACCTTGTCGCCGGGCTAAAATTTATCGAAGAACAACTTGGCGACGGCGCCGCGTCGCAAATGGCGATTCGCGAGCTTCATAAAATCGCAGTGAACAATCTAAGCGTCGCCGACGAAGGCGATCCAACGCCCGGCGATTATCGCAGGACGAACGTAAGAATTGTCAACTCGAAACATACGCCGCCGGACGCCGGCGACGTTCCTTCGCGCGTCGCGGATTTAATCGATTGGCTTAACGAACCGCGCGACGCCGTTTACGACTTGATTAAAATCGCGCAGTCGCACTGGGCTTTCGTGTGGATTCACCCGTTCGGAAACGGCAACGGGCGCACGGCGCGGCTTTTTACCTACGCGCTGTTGCGTAAATACGGTTTCGTTCCGGACGGTTTGCTCGTCAATCCGAACGGACTTTTTTGCGCCGAACGCGAAAAGTATTACCGATTTTTGGAACTTGCCGATTCCGGACGCGAAAGCGACGTCGAAGCGTGGTGCGTTTTCTTTCTTCGCAATCTTCATCGCGAAATCGAAAACGCTTATCGTTTGACGCGGAAAGAGTTTGTCGTCGACGAAATCCTCGAACCGGCGTTCGACGCCGCGCTTCGCGAAAATGTTTTCACTAAGAACGAAGTTGTCGTTTTAACGAAGGCGCTCGAATTAGAGACTATTCGTTTAAGCGACGTTGCGCGGGAGCGGCGTCAAAAAGCCGTTTTTTCACCCGTCATACGAAAACTTCGCGAACGCGAACTACTCGTCGCGACCAAACCGAGCGGCAGGATATACCGTTTTAACCTCGCGCCGGTTTTATATCGTTTCGTCGTTCAACGTTTTCACGACTTAAAACTTACGCCGCTTACGCTTACGGAATAAGCGGCTAGTCGTCGAGAGAACCCCGTTCGGGAGTCGAACCCGATCAAACGACCGCGCGGGGTTGTTCGCTCTATTTTCCGAGCGCATCGGCAAGCGTTAGGTAATTCCGTTTCGCTTGCAATTTGAGACTTTCGACGACGCTTCCGCGCCCTTCCTCGACAAGCCGTTCGACGCCGTACTCTTGCGCTTGGGTAATTCGAACGTCGACCGCATACGTCGCGTTGTAAAGCGGAATCCACTTTTCGTCGGGAACGTCGGGGCCCCTTTCCCAAAGCAAACCAAACGCTTTCTCTTGATATTTAATCGCTTCCGATAACATAATATCCCCTTTCCGCTGCTACACAATGTAACATTTAACAGCAAAATAAATTCGTACGCCAAGTTGAGAACGCGCCAACTCGACGGGCGATTAATAAGGTTGCTTAAACAGGTGCAATTTAACGAATTACGACGCCGCTTTGCGTCGGCATTCCTCGATTCGTTTATCCAGTTCGTTGGTCGGCAGTCGCCTTGTCCCGCTATTTCTAAGTTTGACAAGCGCTTCGCAACACTCCCGCGCTCCGACTAACTCTTGCTCAAACAATTCGTCGAACAGTTTAAGCGTTCCCCAGACGTCGACGCCCTCGTTTTTTCGCCGCTTTGCGCAAAGCCCCGTCGCCGGTAAGGAGCGGGATTTCCCTTGTCTTCGCTATCGCAAGCGCCGCTAAGTCGTATCGCGACAATCGTTTGCCGTATTTTTCCGAACAAACTACAAGCTCGCGCCAATCGCGTTCGTTAAGATCGACAGGTTTTATTCCTAGTCCAAGCAAGTCGGATTTAAGTTCGGGCGGGTCGTTGATTTCGTCGTTCAGAGTTTTTCGCGAAATCAAATACAAATAACGCAACCTAAACGGCCACGCTAATTGTTCTACTTCGACAAAATCGAACCACATGTTCGTATCGGAACTAACAAACTCCTTCACAAAGTTCCTCCGTAAATTGCGAACAAAGCTCGCAAACTTCGCGATAAGACATTCGAAGCAGTTCCGCGCCTTTGGAAATCCCTATTTCCTCCTCGTCGATCGCACGGCAAACGAGCTGCGCGAATAATTCCGGCGTTTCTTTTTCGATATGGTTTCCCTTGTCGAGTTGCGCCTGCATAAGTCCCCAACGGTAAGTATTTTCCGCGATGACATCGCACTGAAACGCTCGCACATATAATAGAGCGGCGGAAATTCCGTACTCTTTGCGCGTCAACTCTACGCCGCTAAGCCGCGTGCGTTTTACCCCGAGTTCGCGCTTCACGTCGCCGGAAGGAAACAGAAACGCGCCCGCGATTTTCATCGCGTACTTTTCGTTTTCCGCTTCGCAAAATTCCGACGATTCTTTGAACATCAAATGCGCAAGTTCGTGCGCTATTGTCGCTCGTTTACGTTCCGTCGTATGCGCTTTATTCAAGACGATATACGGTCGCCCGTCGACTAAACCGTTCATCCCCGAAAAATTTGCGTCAACGTCGGTTTCGAAAATCAAAAACCCCCTTGTTTTCGAGTTGACCGAGCAGGTTGCCGATAGGGCCTTCCTCCGAAAACCGCAACGCTCGACGCAACGCGAGAGCGTCCGACTCGAAATCGCCGGTGAAAGCAAGCGCGTGAAGCGACGGAGCTTCCGGCAACACGTCGTCCCCTAGAAAGCTAACGACGTCGAGCAACCCGCCGAAATATATCTCGGTTTCTTCTCGGATTAGGGCGTGTTGTCATTAACGTTTAAGTAAAATAACGATTGTTACAAAGTTTAAAAACGCCGAAAACATAACGTCGAGTTTATCGTAACGCGTCGCGATTCGTCGGAAGTCCTTGATACGACGAAAGAAACGCTCGACTT
>JAFSDX010000239.1 GCA_017436025.1 Thermoguttaceae bacterium | reverse complement strand
GAAGTCGCTCCGGCGCAAGAAAACGCTCCGACGGAGGAAAACGCTCCGGTTGAAGAAAACGCTCCGACGGAGGAAGCCGCCCCGGTTGCGGAAGTCGCTCCGGCGCAAGAAAACGCTCCGACGGAGGAAAACGCTCCGGTTGAAGAAAACGCTCCGACGGAGGAAGCCGCCCCGGTTGCGGAAGTCGCTCCGGTTGAAGAAAACGCTCCGACGGAGGAAGCCGCCCCGGTTGCGGAAGTCGCTCCGGCGCAAGAAAACGCTCCGGTTGCGGAAACCGCTCCGACGGAAGCGCGTTAATCGCCGTTAACATTACCTCCGCTTATACCCCAAGCCGCTTTTCTTATAAAAGCGGCTTTTTTCTTAAAAAACGAGCGCAAACCGACCGCAAAATCGCTGTTCCCCTTTGACTTCTTTCAAAAATTTGGCAAAATATTAACGACGCGTTCTCGTCCGCCGTCGACGCTCGTTTCGCCGCGACGCTCGACGCCGTTCGCCGAAAACGCGTCCGCCGTTCCCCGCGCCGTTTCGCTCGTTCGATTTCGCGCGGCGGCGTCCGTTCGCTCAACAGGAAACGTCAAAAAAGGAAACGTCGAAAAATGCTTTACACTAAAGAAAATTGGGGGCCGGTTCCCTCCGGCTGGACGCGCCGGCGCCTTCTTGGGCTCCAAGAACTTAGCTCCGAAGAACTGACGATCTTGCTCGATTTGGCCGACCGTTTCCGCAAAAACGTCCTCGACAACCCGGAAAACGCGCGCAAAATCTCGCTGTTGAACGGAAAAGCGATCGTCAACCTCTTTTTCGAAAACTCGACGCGCACTCGCGTCAGCTTCGGGCTCGCCGGACGCCGCCTCGGAGCCGACGTTATCGAGTTTTCCGCCGCGACGAGCAGCCTCTCGAAGGGCGAAACGCTCGTCGACACCGCCCAAAACATCCTCGCGATGGGCGTCGACGCGGTCGTCGTTCGACACGGTTGCCCCGGCGCGCCGCGACTTTTGGCGCAAAACCTCGAAAACTGCGCGGTCGTCAACGCCGGCGACGGCGCGCACGAACACCCGACGCAAGGCCTCCTCGACGTCTTGACGATGCGCCAACGCCTCGGTTCGCTCGAAGGAAAAACGGTCGCGATCGTCGGCGATATCGCGCACAGCCGCGTCGCCCGCTCGAACGTCTTCGCGCTCCAAAAACTCGGCGCGAAACCGATCGTTTGCGGCCCGTCGACCCTCGTTTCGCCGCATTGGGCCGAACTCGGCGTCGAATACGCTTATTCGCTCGACGAAATTTTGCCCCGCGTCGACGTTTTCAACCTCCTTCGCATCCAGCTCGAACGCCAAGTCGTCCGTCCGTTCCCGTCGTTGGCCGAGTACGCGCACCTTTACGCGATGAACGCCGAACGCCTCGCCCGCTGCAAAAAAGACGTCCTCGTTCTCGCGCCGGGCCCGATCAATCGCGGCGTCGAAATCACCCCGGAAGTCGCCGACGGCCCGCACTCCGCGATTCTCGACCAAGTAACGAACGGCGTCGCGGTGCGGATGGCCGCGCTTTGGGCGACGTTGACCGCCGTCGCGGAACGCCGGTTTTAACGGTTTTTCCAGTTAAACAACTTTCCGCCTTCCCGCCCCGCTTTTCGTTCGCCGAACGTTCGCAAAATCGCCCGAAAACGCCGAAAATTAACGCGCGCCAACAATTTAACGCGCCTTAAAACAAGAATCGAGACAACAATGAGCAACGCCCTTCTTATTCAAAACGGACGCGTCGTCGACCCGGCGCAAAACCTCGACCAAATCGCCGACCTCCTGATCGTCGACGGGAAAATCGCCGCGCTCGGCGCCGACGCCGCTTCGCAAGCGCCGGAAGACGCCGTCAAAATCGACGCGACCGACAAAATCGTCGCGCCGGGGTTGATCGATATGCACGTTCACCTCCGCGAACCGGGGGGCGAAGACGCGGAAACGGTCGCGACCGGAACGCTCGCCGCGCTTTCCGGCGGCTTCACGTCGATCGCCTGTCCGCCGAACACGAACCCGCCGATCGACTCCCCGGCGACGGTCGCGCTCGTTCGCGAACTCGCCGAAAGCGCCCGCCATTGCAACGTTTACCCGATGTGTTGCATCAGCAAAGGCCGCAAGGGCGAAGAACTCGCGGAACTCGGAATTCTCTTCGAAAGCGGCGCGGTCGCCTGCAGCGACGACGGCTCGGGAATCGAAGATTCGGAGCTGATGCGCCGCGCGCTCGAATATTGCTTGATGTTCGACAAGCCGATCCTTTGTCACGAAGAGTCCGCGCCCCTCGCCAAAGGCGGCGTTATGCACGAAGGGCTCGTTTCGACCGTCCTCGGTCTGCGCGGAATTCCGGCGGAAGCGGAGGACGTGATGGTTACCCGCGACTTAACGTTGGCGGAAAGCGTCGGCGCTCGCGTTCACATTATGCACATTTCGACGAAGGGCGCCGTCGCGGCGGTTCGTCGAGCGAAAGCGCGCGGCGTCCGCGTTACCGCCGAAGTCGCGCCGCACCACCTGACGTTGACGGACGAAGAGCTTCGTTCGTTCGAGTCGAATTTCAAGATGAATCCGCCGCTCCGAAGCCGTGAACACGTCGACGCTTGTATCGCCGGGCTGGTCGACGGGACGATCGACGCGATCGCGACCGATCACGCGCCGCACGCGCCGGAGAAAAAAGACCGCGAGATCAACGTCGCGCCGTTCGGAATCGTCGGGCTCGAGTCGGCGCTTCCGTTGGCGATCGAAACGCTCGTCGACTCCGGCTTGCTGACTTGGTCGCAATTGATCGAGAAAATGTCGCTGAACCCGGCGCGCATCCTCGGAATCGCCAAGGGAACGCTCGCCGTCGGGGCCGACGCGGACGTCGTCGTCATCGACCCGACGCTCGAATGGGACTTCGTCGAATCGGAGATGCGTTCGAAGAGCAAAAACTCGCCGTATTTGGGCCGCCGTATGAAGGGGCGCGCCGTCGCGACGATCGTCGCCGGCGAACTCCGTTTCGACCGTCGTTAACCGCCGCCGCGTCAACCGAGCGCCGCAGTCGGGCGTTCCGGCTCTTGCGTCGCGCCGCCGTTTTGGCCGACCGACCTTAAAACGGGCGTTCAACGGCGACAAAATCGACGCGACCGTCAAACTTTCAACTAAAACGCGTTCGACGTTTCCCCGTCGAGCGCGTTTTTTTATCGCTCCGAAGGGCCGGCAATCTTCATTCCAACATCAAAACCGGCGTTTTGCGTCGATTTTGCCGATTCCGCCGCGTCAATCTTCGCCGACTTTGCCGATTTTAACGCGTCTTCATTCCGCCGCGTTCGCCAACTTCCGCCGTTCTTCGCCGTTCCGACCGCCAAGCCCCCCCAAACGCTCGACGCCCCAAAACGTCAAAAAATTAAAATCCCCCGCGGCCTCAACGGCAAGAAACAAAAAAACGCCCGTTGCGAACAACGGACGCTTTCAAGAAACGCGCTCGACCGGCAAAATCGTTCGCCGGTCGCGACGTTCGCCCCGTCAAACCGTTCCAGTGAAACGGCGCGACGCGACGCTTCGTTATCAGGTAATCCCGCCGTGCGTGCGGTAGGGCGTCATATGGCTCGGTTGATCCATCATCCAAACGCGTTCCCAAGTGTCTTCGGCTTGACGGAGGTCTTCCGAAGTGTTGTAAAGTTGTTGAGTGCGTTTGGCCGGGTCGCCGGAATAACCGGGCATTACGCAACCGACGGAGCTAATCAACATCGCCCCGCAGACCAGCGTCAGTAACATTTTACGCATCGCGCGTCTCCTCCTTGATATGAAACGTTTACCGCTTGTCGCCGCCGAAGCCGCCGCGCGCCTCACTTGGGCTCGTCGTCGGGAACGTCCGCTCCCCGTCTCGATCGAGACGCGCTCGCGACCGCTCAAAGCGTTGTTGTTTCGTCGATAAATAAACCGATATTAACCGTTTTAACGACGCGAACCGCTCCTCGACGTCCGCGCCTCCGGAATATCTTCCGGAAAGTTTATCGGCGTTTCTCCCTCGGCTTCTGCAACGATTTTGTCGTTTTTGAAGAAAAACGTCGTTTTTTCCTCCGACGCGGCGACGAAAGCCCGCGACCGCGCCGTCGGAAACCGACGTTTTTCGCTTTTCGTTATTTTCGGTCGACGCGCCCAACCAAGTTAACGAAAATTCCGAATTTTCCGTTTTTTCTTCCGATTCGCCGCCAAGAAACGCAAAACGACGCCGCCCGTTCGCCGAGCCGCGCCGTTTCGCTTGCCTCATTTTAAGCGTTTTAACGATTTTAGCCGTTTTAGCGACTTCGTTTCAACGCCGATTCATTTTTCGGCGGCGATCGCTTCTTCGACAACCTTCAAATCGTCGAGCGTGTTGACGCCGAGGCGCTCGACGTCCTTCAAAATCGGGAGCGCGAGAATTCGCTTCCCTTTGCCGAGCAACACCTTCGGAACGTCGGTGATGTAATACTCTTTTTGCGCGTTGTCGGCGCGGAGTTCGCCCAACGACGCGAGCAAGTCCGGCGTGTTGAAGAGGTAGTAACTCATATTGATTTCGGTAATTTTGCGCTGTTCGTCCGTCGCGTCTTTCTCTTCGACGACGCCGATAAAGTCGCCCTTTTCGTCGCGCAGAATCCGCCCCATTCCGAACGGGTTTTCCTTAATCACCGTCCCGATAACGCAGGAGGCGCCGCCGCTCTTCTCATATTCGTCGAAGAGGCGCGCGACCGTTTCGCCCTGCAACATCGGGCTGTCGCCGGCGATGACGAAGACCGGGCCGTCGAACCCTTCGAGTTCCTCGCGACACGACATGACCGCGTGTCCGGTGCCGAGCAGCTCTTTTTGTTCGGCGAAACGGAGGCCCGGACGCGATTTGAGCGTTTCGCGCACCAGGTCGCCGCGATACCCGACGACGACGATAAACTCTTCGACGCCCGCCGCTTCCAACGCTTCCAAAACGCGTTCGACGATCGGTTTGCCGCAAACCGGGAACAACACTTTCGGCAGGTCGGACTGCATCCGCGTCCCTCTCCCCGCCGCCAAAATCACCGCTTTCTTCGTCGTTTTTCCCATCGGTAAAATCTCCGTTTTCTTCTCGAAGCGTCCCGCGCGACGCTGAAAAAACGCGCCGACGTTCGCTCGGTTCCCAAAATCGTCTTAAATATAAAACGGACGCCGCCTCAAACCTCGAGCGCGGCGGCTTATTTCGTCGTTTTCGTTCGTCGCGCGATTTTGCGTCGACGCGCTTAATTTCCGCAACCAAAACCCAATAATCAAAAAGGCGTTTCCGATGTCCCGTTTTATCGAACCCCGCCGTCGCGATCCCTTAGCGCAAACGTTGGAAATCGCGCCGTCTCGCGTCGCCTTTTGCGAATATTCGGCGACACAAACCGTTTTCTTCCGCGAACTTAACGGTCGTCGCGAATTCCCGTTGACGGTCGGTCTCTTCGAAGCGACGACGATCGACCGCGCTTGTCGCCGCGTTCCGAGCCCGCGTCCGCTGACGCACGAACTCGTCGCGCAAGCGGTCGAAGCGCTCGGCGGCTCCTTCGTCGACGTCCTCGTCGACCGCCTCGAAGGGCGCGTTTTTTACGCCAAAATTCGAATCAACCAAAACGGCAAAATCGTTCTGCTCGACGCTCGCCCGTCCGACGCGGTCGCGATCGCGCTAAGTCGCCGTCCGCCGTTGAAAATTTTGATTTCGCGTTCCGTTTTCGAACAAGCGCTCGAATTCCCGACGCCGATCCCGTCGCGGTTCCGTTAAAAAGCGGGCGTTTGAAAACGACAAAAACGCTCGTTTTTCATTCGTCGCGACGTCGCACCTCAATCGGCGCAACAACGCGCCTAACTTCGCTCTCCAAGAAACGCCGCGAACCGTTTCGACGTTAACTCCGAAACGGTTCGCTTTATCGATTTTTAGTTCCGCAAAAACTTCATAAAGAACTCGGCGTTCGAGTCGCAACGCGCCAAGTTCGACGACAATTGCTCCATCGCCTCGATCGGGTTCATCGGCGTCAGCGCGCGGCGCAACATATTCGACGCCCGCAAAACGTCCGGCGGGAGGAGTTTTTCTTCGCGGCGCGTCCCCGATTGGGTAATGTCGATCGCCGGCCAAATGCGGCGGTCGGCCAAGCGGCGGTCGAGCACCAACTCCATATTCCCGGTGCCCTTAAACTCTTGGAAAATAAGCTCGTCCATTCGGCTGCCGGTGTCGACGAGCGCGGTGCCGACGATCGTCAGCGAGCCGCCTTCCTCGTTCAAACGAGCCGACGAGAAAATCTTTTTCGGAATGTCCATCGCCTTGATGTCGACGCCGCCGCTCATCGTTCGCCCGGTGTTCCCGACCCATTTGTTGAACGCGCGGGCCAAACGGGTAATCGAGTCGAGCAAAAGGAAAACGTCTTTCCCCATTTCCGCCAAGCGTTTGCAACGTTGAATGACGAACTGCGCCAAGCGGACGTGGCTCTCGATTTCGCAGTCCAAACTACTCGAGATGACCTCGGCGTCGACGGCGCGTTTGAAGTCGGTTACTTCTTCCGGGCGTTCGTCGATCAAAAGAACGACGACATGAACGTCCGGATAGTTCGTAACGACCGCTTGGCTGATTTGTTGCAACAACATCGTTTTTCCGGAACGCGGCGGAGCGACGATCAGCGCGCGCTGCCCCTTCCCAAGCGGCGTCAAGATGTCCATCACCCGCGTCGAAAGCGGCTCCGGGCCGGTTTCGAGGCGCAACCAGTGTTCCGGGTTGATCGGCGTCAATTCGTCGAACGGGCGGACGTTGATATAATCGTCCGGGTTCATTCCGTCGACGTCGTAAATTTCGCGAACGCGCGGGCCTTGGTTGCCGCGAGCCGGTTGCACTAAACCGTTAATTCGAACGCCTTCGCGCAAACCGAGTTTTTCGATGACGCTTCCCGGAACGAACGGGTCGCAAAGTTGGCGAACGTAACTTTCTTTCGGGTCGCGCAAGAAACCGTACCCATTCGGGTGCAGTTCGAGGACGCCGGCCAACGGGTAAAACGAATCCGGATCCATCGGGTCGACGCCTTCCGGCGCCGCGTTGGTCGACTTTGGCTTTTTCGGGGCCAACGGGCTGTTTTTCGGGTTGCGTCGATTGACGTAACGACCGTTGTTATTGTAACCGTTGTTATAACCGTTATTGTAACCGCCTTGGCCGTAATTGTTTCCGTAACCGCCGCCGTAATTACGACCGTAATTATTGCCGTAATTATTATGTCTGTAACCGCGATCTCCGTTTTGGTTTCCGTAATTATTTCGCGGACGCGAATTTGAATTCGTTTCGTAATCTCTATTATCCATTTCGCTTAACAGACCGTTTGGCGTTCCTTAAAAATTAGCGTTTGCCCGAAAATCAACCGACGTAACACTGGCGATTTCTTGTTTAATTTTCGTTTTTTATCGCGTCGACAACCGTTAACGTTCAAAACGTCAATATCGAAACGAACGACGCTCGCCCGTTTCAACCGTCGCGATAAAATTTTGTTGTTTCTTTTTCAAAATTTATCGATTTGCGTTCGCTAAATATCAAATATTCTCGATCGACGCGCAACGCAAAAACGAGGAAGAACGACGCGGTTTTCAAAGACGCGAAAAAGAACGTCATTCTTGCGATGAAAAAGAACGGTTTCGCGAGATTCGAGACCGTCTCTTAAAGAAACGAGTCGATCGGGCGTTAAAACCTATCGACAGTAACATAATAGCGCTTTTTTAATTCGCGTCAAGCGCGGATAGCGCGATTTTTTGCGAAATACGCCGTTTCTCGTCGTTTTTTTGCTTTTTTTCTCTATTTTTTTGGTATTTCGCTAAAAAACGTCGAAAAAAATTTCTTGCGATTCGCTCGATTTTGGCCGTCTCGTTCCTCTTTTTTATCGAAATCGGGCGAACGCCGCCTCCTTATATTAATAATAAGGAGAAAAGCGCCGCGACGACGTCGACGCTTTATCTTAACTCGTCGCGGCGGTTCGCGTCGCCTTTCGGGAAATTTTTCGTCGCGGCAACCAAGTCGTCGAACGCCGGGAGTAAACGGCCCCGCTTCGCGTCGCCTTTCGGGAAATTTTTCGTCGCGGCAACCAAATCGTCGAACGCCGGGAGTAAACGGCCCCGCTTCGCGTCGCCTTTCGGGATATTTTTCGGCGCGGCAACCAAGTCGTCGAACGCCGGGAGTAAACGGCCCCGCTTCGCGTCGTCTTTCGGGATATTTTTCGTCGCGGCAACCTTTCCCGCCGTCCGTTTCGACTCAGCCGACGTCGCCCAAATCGAGAACGTTCCCGTATTTCGCCAAGACTTGCTTCCGCAACGCCGCGTGTTTCGGGTCGGCCAACCCCGGGTCGAGCCGCGTCAACTCTTTCGCGTCGGCGCAAGCCTCCTCCAAAATTTCGCGATCGCGGTTCAAATCGGCGACGCGAAACGCCGCCGCTCCGTGTTGTCGCGCCCCGAAAAGTTCGCCCGGCCCCCGCAGTTTGAAGTCTTTTTCGGCCAACTCGAACCCGTCGAGCGTTTGCGCGAAAAACTCGAGTCGCTCCCGCGCCTCCGCTCGCCGTCGCGCCTCCGCTTTCGAAACTTTTGCGTCTTCTTCTTTTCCCATTTTTCCCTCCTTGCCGACTTTTCCTTTTTTCCCGTTCTTCCCCGTTTTCCCCTTGCCCTCTATTTCCTCTTCTTCGTCGGCTTCTAGGTCGAAATCGGGCCCGGCGGTCGGCGCGACGGCGCAAAATCCCGGGTGTTTCCCGCGTCCGATTCGTCCGCGCAACTGGTGCAACTGCGCCAACCCGAACCGCTCGGCGTTTTCGATCGTCATCAGCGTCGCGTTCGGAACGTCGATACCGACCTCGACGACCGACGTCGCGATCAACACTTGGATATTTCCGCAACGGAAATCTCGCATTATCGCATCTTTCTCCGCCGCCGAGAGCCGCCCGTGAACGACGCCGAGCCGATAACCGCGCAACTCGCCCTCCGACAACTCTTTATAAACCGACCAAACGTTCTTCAAACGGTCGCCGTTTCCGCCTCCGCCGCCGTTAAAATCGCTCGACTCGCCGCCGTCCGCGTCGGTCGCCTCAAACGCCCCGTCTTCGCCGACTCCTTCGTTCCCCTTATTTTCCCCATTTTTCGCAGCTTTCCCTGTCGACTTAGCCTTCGTCGCCGCTTTTTTCCCCCGCTTTTCCTCCGCCTTAGCGAACGCGCGCTCTTTCTCGGGCCCTTCCCAACTGTTCCAAAAATCGAAATCGCTCGAAAAAGTCCCGTCGTTTTCAATTTTCTGTTTTTCGTACCCGTCGAGCGCCGCGAACTCGTCGATTTCGCCGTCGTCGACGCGCGGCACAACGACGTAAGCCTGCCGCCCTTCGTTCAATTTTTCGCGAACGAAAGACCACCAACTCGGTCGATTTTTCTCGTCGAGGAGCGCGGTCGTCGTTTTGCGCCGTCCCGGGGGCGTTCCGCGCATCGCCGAGACGTCTAAGTCGCCGAAAAGCGTCATCGTCAAACTCCGCGGAATCGGCGTCGCCGTCATTACTAAGTAGTGCGGTTCCGTCGTTAACGACGCTTTCAACGACGCTCGCTGCTTGACGCCGAACTTGTGTTGCTCGTCGACGACGACCAGCCCGAGCCGCGCGAACTCGATTTCGTTGCAAACGAGCGCCTGCGTTCCGACGACGATTTGCGCCTCGCCGGTTCGGATTTGCGCGAGAATCGCCGCCCGCTCCGCCGGTTTTTGGCCGCCGAAAAGGGGAACGACTTTCGTCGCCGCGTTGCGCAAGTAATGCTCGAGCGTTCGCAAGTGTTGCCGAGCAAGCGTTTCCGTCGGCGCCATCAAGACCGCTTGCGCTCCGTTGGCGACCGCCTGCAGCATCGCGTAAATCGCGACGACCGTTTTGCCGGAGCCGACGTCCCCCTGCAGGAGCCGATTCGTCGGAACCGGACGCCCCATATCGGCGGAAATTTCGGCGATCGCGGCGTTTTGCGCTTCGGTCAGCTCGAACGGGAAGAGCGAACGAATGCGGGCGTCGATTTTTCCGTTGCGCGGCAGCTGCGGCGCCTTCATATTGATCCGCCGTCTCGCTCGGCAAATCGCCAACGCTAACTGCAATATTAGCAACTCTTGGTAAACGAAACGCCGACGCGCGAACGCCGCCTCCTCCGCCGTCGCCGGGAAGTGAATTTTGCGAATCGCGTCGGCGATCGGCGCCAACCGTCGCGGCGCCAGATACTCCGTCGGGAACGCTTCGGGGAGCAAATCGGGCAAATTTTCGAGCGCGTTCTTGATTATCGTTTGAATTTGATACTGCGTCAAGCCTTCGGTCAACGGGTAAATCGGCAAAATTCGCTCGTCGTCGGAGTTCGCGCCGTTTGCCGATTCTCTCCAAACGCCGCTGTTCCCCTTATTTTCGCCAATCGTCGCATTTTCCCCCGCCGTCGCCGCTTCGCCGACCGCCAAACTTTCGCCGCTTTTGCTCGACGCGCCCCAAGTCTCGTCGAAATCGTCGCTTAGATAAGTCAGTTTCGGATGCGAAAATTGCCAAAG
>JAFSDX010000238.1 GCA_017436025.1 Thermoguttaceae bacterium | reverse complement strand
TCGATTTGGCCTTCGTTCGCCAAGACGACGACGGCGCGAGCGTCGCAACCTTTCACGACGATCGCCGGTTTGCCGAGCGCTTTCACTTCCGGGCGCGAAAGGTGAACGGCGAGATTTTGACGACATTCGGCGTTCCAAACGAGGCGGTCGACTTCGTTCGGATCCGTAACGAAAACCGCTCCGACCGCGCCGCCGACGCCGACGCGTCCGTACCCGATCGCGACGTCGACGGTCTTCTCTTCGAGAAGTTTCCGAATCGCGTTTCTAAGTTGATTTTCCATAATATTTTATCGTTTACTCGTTAATCGTTTTATTCGATACGCGAGGTTCGCCGTCGCCGTCGGCGGTCGAACCGTTTTCGCGGCGGGGCGACGTTACTTTTCGGCGACGATCGCTTTGTAATCTTCGTAAGGGCCGAGTTCGCGGGTCTTCTCGACGATCTCGGTAACGAGCTTTTGGAACTTCGCGCCTTCGGCGGCGGAAATCCAAGAGAAGTGAACGCGGCGCGAGTCGACGCCGAGCGTGTCGAGGAGTTCGCGGAAGAGCCCCCAACGACGACGGGCGTGGAAGTTCCCGGCGGCGTAGTGGCAGTCGCCCGGGTGGCAACCGGAAACAAGCACCGCGTCGGCGCCGACCTCGAACGCCTTCACGAGGAGGTTAAAGTCGACGCGTCCGGTGCAGGGCAAACGCACGATGCGAACGTTAGCCGGATATTCGAGGCGGTTCGTGCCGGCCAAGTCGGCGCCCAAATAGGTGCACCAGTTGCAAACGAACGCGACGATTTTCGGCTCGAAACCGCCGGTTGTTTTCGTTTCGGGATTCATAAAATAAGTCCTTATAATCGCGGCGTCGGTCGCCGTCGACTCGCTCCGCCGAGATTAAAAGCGGAGTCGCGACGTCGCGGCGACGTCGGCCAATAAACGTTTATTCCGTTTGCGGTTGGCGACTCGGGGCCCCGCCGTTTCCGCTCGTCGCGGTTCGACGGGGCGTTCGAGTTCGACCGGTCGTCGGCGTTAGTCGGCCAACGACTCGACTTGCGCGTAAATTTGGTCGTCGGTGAAACCGACGAGGTCGACCGATTTCGACGGACAGACGGCGACGCAGGTGCCGCACCCCATACAGAGGCCGGGGTTGACGCGCGACGTCGTTTTGACCAAATTTCCGTTGCGGTCGCGAATTTCTTCCTTCGTAATCGCTTGGAACGGGCAGGCTTTGACGCAAGCGCCGCAGGACGCGCAGAGGCGTTCGTCGACGCGGGCGATTTCCGGTTCGCGCGTCAGGTTCGGTTGGCTCAACATAATGAGCACCTTGCCGGCCGCCGCGGACGCTTGCGCGACCGTTTCCGGAATGTCTTTCGGGCCTTGGCAAGCGCCGCAGACGAAAACGCCCGCCGCGTTCGTTTCGACCGGACGAAGTTTCGGGTGCGATTCGCTAAGGAACCCGTATTCGTCGTACCCGACCGACAGCTTTTGCGCCAGTTGCGGCGCGCCGGTCGTCGGCGTCATCGCGCACGCCAAAACGACCATATCGGCTTCGACGACGACCGGTTTGCCGGACAGCGTGTCGGCGCCGTACACCATCAGCTTCTTGACGCCGTCGACCGTTTGCTCTTCGATCTTCGAAACGCGACCGCGGTGGTAAATCGCGCCGTCTTGCTCGATCGCGCGGCGGACGAACTCGTCGTATTTCTTCCCGCCCGAGCGAATGTCCATATAAAAGACGTGCGCTTCGCCGTCGTGAACCTTGTGCTTGTACAGCATCGTGTGTTTCGCGGTGTACATGCAGCAGATTTTCGAACAGTAAGTAATCCCCTTGGCGTTGTCGCGGCTCCCGACGCATTGGATGAAGACGATCTTCTCCGGAACGCGCCCGTCGGACGGTCGCAACGGCTCGCCGCCGGTCGGGCCGGACGCCGAAATGATGCGCTCGAATTGGAGCGAGTCGACGACGTCCTTATATTTGCCGTAACCGTATTCGGCGTAACCTTGAATGTTCGGGTTTTCTTGCTCTTTGCCGATGCTGTAGAGCTGGTACCCGGTCGCGACGACGATGGCGCCGACTTCGATTTCGATCAGTTCGTCTTGGTCGTGGAAGTTGATCGCGTTGGCGGCGCATTGCTTTTGGCAGACGCCGCAAAGCTCTTTGCCGTTCTTCATACTCTTGAGGCGCAGGCAGTTTTCCGCGTCGACCGTCGGGCGCGCCGGAACCGCTTGCGGGAACGGAACGTAAATCGCGGAGCGTTTGCCGAGCTTCTTGTCGTGGCCGAACCCGAGGTTGAAGTCGAACGCGTTGTCGATTTTACCCTTCATCGGGCAAGCGTTCCAACAGGCGCCGCAACCGGTGCATTTCGTAATGTCGACGTAGCGCGCCTTTTTGCGGATCGTTACCTTGAAGTTGCCGACGAAGCCTTCGACTTTCTCGACTTCGCAGTACGTCATCAACTTGATGTTCGGGTGTTGGCCGACTTCGACCATACGCGGCGTCAGAATGCATTGCGAGCAGTCGAGCGTCGGGAACGTTTCGGAGAGCCCCGCCATCTTGCCGCCGACCGACGGCTCTTTTTCAACGACGACGACTTCGACGCCCCCCGCCGCGACGTCGAGCGCCGCTTGAATCCCCGCGACGCCGGCGCCGATCACGAGCGCGCGCTTCGTTACCGGGACTTTAATCGGCTCGAGCGCGTGGTTGCGACGCACCTTTTCGACCGCCATTCCGATCAGTTCGATCGCTTTCGCGGTCGCGATTTCGCGGTCGGAGTGAACCCAGGAGCATTGCTCGCGGATGTTCGCCATTTCGACCAGATACGGATTGAGGCCCGCGTTTTCCGCCGTTTTGCGGAACGTCTTCAAGTGCATATGCGGCGAGCAGCTCGCGACGACGACGCCGGTGAGCCCGAGTTCCTTGATCTTATCGGCGATCATATTTTGACCCGGCTCGGAACACATATACTTATAATTCAGGCTGCAGTGAACGCCGGGGAGCTTAGCCACGGCATTCGACACTGCGTCGCAATCCACGTGGCGGGCGATGTTCTCGCCGCACCAACACGTAAAAACGCCAATCTTCGCCATTTAATCGTCTCGTTCGTATTAATAATAACAATGAAAACGTCTTACAACGTTTCGACAAATTCTTTCCAAAGCGCGTCCGGAGTCGTTTGATACTCTTCCGCGAAAAACTTTTCGCCGTTTTTGCGGGCTCGCAGGGCGCGGTGCAATTTAATCAAAAATTCGGGGTCTTTTTCGCGAATCATCCAATCGAAAAACGTCGCGGTAATCCCGTAACCTTGTTTGTAGCTCGAACGTTCCGGGTCGATGCGCCAATGGTTGCGCGAACGCGGTTCCGAAACGTAATAGCGGACGTAATCGGCGATTCCTTCGGTCGTCCAAAATTCGCCGCGACGGTACGCTTGCACGACGTGCGTCGCTTCGTGAACGACGAGACCGAAATCTTTCGGGCTCTTCTTAATCCAATTACTCGAAACGGTAATCTCGCGCCCCGCCGCGTAAGCGACGCCGTCCATATTTTTGAAGACCAAGCGAATCGTATAATCGTCCGGAATTTTCGCGACCGCGTCTTTGCCGTCGAGCGCTTCGACGATTTTCGGGAACCAGTAAATCAGGCGGTTTTTCGCGGACTCGGCCCACTCGGCGGCTTCCGGCGCGTCGGTAACGTCGACTTCCACTTTGATCGTTTTCGCCGGAAATTCGCCGGTTTTCGTCCATTCGGCGCGGACGTATTCGCGGACTTGCTCCGGCAATTTGTCGAGCGGTTCGAACGCTTCGATTCGCGTTTCGACGCCGTCGACCGTCGCGATCGCGACCGCCGGTTGGTTCTCCGTTTTCTCGAACTTCACCGAGACGCCCTCGGGCAGCGTCGGCGCGTCCTGCGCAAAAGTCGACGGAACGACGCAAAACGCCGTCGTCGCCAATAAAGCCAATAATTTTCCGCGCGTCGTTTTCATCGGCGCTCCTTTTCCCTAATTCGCAATGATAAGACTATTCGTTAAAATACAAGTTTTCGCGCAACAGGGCCAAGCTCTTCGGAATCGCGGTCGCCGGGTTTTCTTTTCCCTCGAACTCGAGCGAAACAAAGCCTCGGTAGTTATATTTCCGGAAAAGCTCCCCATATTTAGCGTAATCGAGCGGAAGCGAGTACCACAAGCCGCCGCCGTAATAAGTTTTCGCCTGCACAAAATGAGCGCGCGGCAACACTTTTTCGAACTGCTCGACCGTTTCGTCGAGGAAGTTGCCGGTGTCGAGGCAACAGCCGAAATACGGCGAGTCGATCGCGTCGAGAACCTTAATCAGCCCGTCGGCGGTGCGCGCCAAGCCCCAGTGATTCTCTAAGCAGAGCATAACGCCGTTCTTTTCGGCGCACGGCAAAATTTTCTCGAACGCGTCGACGACCCAGCCGAACGCTTCCTCGTCGGTGTGCCCCGGGAGCGGATTTTCGATCCCGCGGTGTTCCATCAACGTGTCGAAACTTCCCCAGGAATCCCAGCGTCCGGTGTTGACGCGGATCGCCGGAATCCCCATTTCGGCGGCCAGTTCGACGCTATGTTTGGTGATTTCGATATTTTTTTGGCGCTCTTCGGCGTCCGGACGCACGAACGTTTGGTGCGTCGACATACAGCAGAGCGACAGCCCGTATTTGAACGCGTCGCGACGCAAGCTCTTCAAATACGGCATATCGACGCGGTCGAGTTGCTTTTCCAAGACTTCGAACGCGTCGAACCCGGCGTCGGCGGCTTGGCGCAAACACCAATCCATCGGCGCCTTGTCTTTCGCGAAATGCCAATAGGAGTAACTCGAAACGGCGATCGGATTCCCGCGACGCGCCCCGGAAGCGGACTTCGGCGGCTCTTGCGCTTGAACGTTGTTCGCGCCGACGGCCAAGCCGGTCAATCCGAGCGCCGCGTTTTTCAAGAAAGAACGTCGATTCGCGTTGTTTTCCATCGCCGATTTACTCCCCATTTTCGCTAAAATCTCTATATTTAACGGCGCCGCAAACGTTCCGACGCCGTTTTTCCTTTTCCGCTTCGACTACTTCGACAATTTCGTTTGCGTGAAGTGCCGATGCACGTCGAGTTGCGACGGTTTCAGTCCGAGCGCCATCCCGACCAAGTCGGTCAGGTAGAAGATCGGAACGTCCGCCGCCAAGCCGAGTTTCTTCGCGTCGGCTTGTTTCATATCGAGATTGACTTGGCACATCGGGCACGCGACGACGACGCAGTTGGCGCCGGAATCGAGCGCGTTTTTCAAAATGCGGTGCGACATTTGCGCGACGCCGTCCGCGTCGCAGAGCGTCAACCCGCCGCCGCAACAGACCGTCTTGCAGTTCCATTCGACCGGCGACGCGCCGAGTTTCGCAAGGAGTTCGTCCATCGACGTCGGGTGTTCGAAGTCGTCGAACTTCAACGTCTTCGGCGGACGCGTCAAAAGGCAGCCGTAATAGCAGGCCGGTTTGAACTCTTCGAGTTTGCGCGTCGCTTTTTCGGCGATAACGTCGTATCCGACCGCTTGAAAGACTTGAATCAAATTGAGAACGTCGACCGAACCGGAGAGCGGCGTTTCGACGATCTTTTCCATTTCGGCGCGAACTTCGTCGTTTTGCAGTTCGTCGCTCGCCTTTTTCAGCTCCATCGAACACATCGGGCACGGCGCGAAAAGGCGGTCGAGATTCATTTTTTGCGCGATCCCCAAGTTGCGAGCCGGAAGCGCGGTCGCCAGCTTCTTGTTGATCGAGTGCGCCGCGGTCGCGCCGCAGCAAATCCAATCTTGAAGTTCGTCGAGTTGGACGCCCAACGCCTTCAAACACGCGCGCACCGACGTTTCGTAATCGTCCGACGAACCGTGCAGAGCGCAACCCGGGTAATAACCGATATTCATTTTCGAAACCTCTTTCAAACGTTCGTCGTTCAGATTTTCACGCCGCACTTGTCGAAGATGCGTTTCACGATCGCCTTGTCCTTAACCGGCGACCCCAGTTTGAAGTGTAGCTTTTTCTTGCCCAACATTTTCGGCCCGAGCGTCGCGTCTTTGAGCGCGCCCATCAGCTCGAAACGGCTCAAGAAATGACGAATTTCGAAGTCGGCGACCATTTCCAGCTCGTTCGTGCGGCCGTTTTTGCGAACGCTGCGCAAGAACGCTTTTTGGAACGCGACGATTTTCGCCGCTTCCGGCGACGCGCAATTTTCCTCGATCGCGATTTGACGCATCGCGTCGATCACGCCGGCGACTTCGCAAGATTTCGGACAGCGCGCCGAGCAAGTCAAGCAGGAAACGCAACGCCAAATAGAATCCGATTCCGCCCCTTCGAGGACGTCGCCCGTTTGCGCGGCGCGCATCAGACGCGTCGGCGACAACTTCATCGAAACGCCGCGAGGGCACCCCGCCGCGCATTTGCCGCATTGGTAACAGTCGTTAAGTCGCGTGTGCGCCAAGGTTTCGACGCGCGTTTTCCAATCTCGTTTCGACGTCCCCATTCCGTCTCCTCGAATATTTATTTAAAATGCTATAAAAACGCAGGAATTAGGCGGCGCTAACTATTTCCTCCGCGCCGTTACTCCGCGATTCTTACAATTATGACGATTCATTTAATTCTGTCAAGACGAATTAAGCCGACGGAAGTCAAAAGTTTCCGCCTTACTTCTTATTTTAAGGCGCGTCGACCCAATTTTCAAGTTTTTTTAGCGAAAAATTTTTCTTTTCGACGCATTTCGAAGCGCTCGCGGCTTTTTTCAAACGATAACAAAGATAAAACGTCGTTCCCGTTTGTCGTCCGTCCTTAATTTTCCTTAATTCGCGCCGTCGACGTCGTCTTCGGCCCTCGCCGTCCGCCGTCGAACGTTCGCGCCGCCGTTCACTCGCCCCGATATGAAAAACTTTTCGCCGGAAAACACGCGCTCGCTTCTCGGGAAAACCGTCTTTTTTTACGGTCGTCTCGCTTTCTCCGCTCGCCGCGACGCGGAGCGGTTCGTTCGCGAACGAGGCGTTAAAGTCGCCGCGACTCTCCGCGAAACGGTCGATTTCATCGTTCTCGGCGAAGGCGAGCCGTTGGCGCAAGCGCGAGCGCGTCTCGCCGCCGAGTTCGACGAACGTTCGCGCCGCGCTTTCGAACTCGGAACGCTCGTCGTCGTTTCGGAAACGCAATTTTGGGACGATTTATCCCGAACGCCGTCCCCGTCGGGCGCCGCGTCCGCTCCGTTTCCTTCCCTTTTCGCCGCGACGCCGTCGAGCGAACAAGCCGAAAAAAACGCGTTTCTTTTTCCGGAACTCGCCGCTTCGCCCCCTTCGAACGCTCCGACCGACGCCGAATTGGAAGAACTCGCCGCGACCGAACAATTCGGCTGCACTCCGGCCGCGCTCGCGGAGCTGGTCGGCGTCTCGATCGAAACGGTTCGACGCTGGCGCCGTCGCGGACTCCTTTCGCCGACGGTCGAACCGGGTCGGCTTCCGTCCTTCTCGACGCGCGCCGTTCTCGTCGCCAAACGCTTGGCCTTCCTTTGCTCGACCGGACTCTCCGACGAGTTCGTCGAGCGCCGCGTCGCCGCGTTTCGCGATTTCGGCGCCGACGTCGAATCGATTATCCTGCGTTTAACCCTTTCGAGCGACGGTCGCGACGTTCTCCTCGACGGCGACGCGGGCCCGGTCGACTTTCGCGGCCAACGTCGGTTCGACTTCGGCGCGCTCCCGACCGACGGTTCCGGGCCGCTCCCGCCGACGCCGCCCTTTCTTTCGCAGGCAGAAGAGGAAATCGCGTTGGCCGAACGCCTCGCCGCGCCGCTCGAAGCGCCGATTCAACCGTCGGAACCGCTCGCGCCGCCGCCGTTTCTCGCGTTTTTCGCCGATTCGCCGACGACGGTCGCGCCGGAACCGCAACCGCTCGCCTCTTCGGCTCTTCCGCCGCCGACGAAACGCGTCGAATTTTCCGCCGCTCCGTCGACTCGGTTCGACTTTTCCGTCTCCCCTTTTTCCGCCGCCGAACAAACGACGCGACCCGTTCTCGCGTTCGACAAAGCCGCTCGAGAACGTTGGCGCGACGCGACCAAACGCCGAGTCGTTCGACTTTGCGAATCCGCTTGGAACCTCGAACGCGAAGGTTATTGGGAAGAAGCGGCGCGGCTCTATCGCGGCGCGCTCTTGGCGGGCGGGCTCGACGCCGGCGTCTGCTTCCGGTTGGGTAAGCTCCTCTATTTGCTCGGCGACTTTTCGGCGGCTCGCGAACGGTTTTACGCGACGCTCGAACTCGACGAAGATTTCGTCGACGCTCGTTTCGAGTTGGCGAAAACGCTCGTCGCGCTCGGCGAATTCGACGACGCGACCGCCGCGTTCGAGGGCGCGCTCGCCGAACGCCCGAACGACCCGAACGTCCGGTTCGAACTCGGGAAACTTTACCTTCGACTCGGACGCCGCGAAGCCGCCGTCGACGAACTGCGCCAAGCCGCCGCGACGCTCGACGACGAAAAGATCGCCGACGACGTTCGCCGCCTCCTCTTCTCGTTGGCGCGCAACGATTTTTAAACGTTTTTCAACCGTCGCGCCGAAAATAACTCGCAAACGTTTGCGCTCGCGCACTTCCCTTTCCAACGAAAAACGCCGCGTCGAGCAAAACTCGAACGCGGCGTTTTCGTTTCCCGTTATTCCCTTTTCCGCTTTTCTCCAAGCGGCGTCGAGCGATTATTTCGCGAACTTTTCAATCGGCGGCGTCGGAACCGTTTCGAGCAACTTCGCGATAATTTTATCGGTCGTCATTCCCTCGGCTTGCGCTTGAAAGTTCGCGCCGACCCGCTTGCGCAAAACCGGAATCGCCGCCGCTTTGACGTCCTCGACCGAAACGGCGAAACGCCCGTCCATCGCGGCGAACGCTTTCCCGCCGTTGATCAAATATTGTCCGGCGCGCGGCCCGGCGCCCCAGTCGACCAACTCGCGAACGAACTCCGGAGCGCTCGGGTCGGTCGGTCGCGTCGCTCGAACGAGCCGCGCCGCGTATTGAATAACGTACTGGCTAACGGCGACCGACGAAACGAGCTTTTGCATCCCGAGCAACGTTTTCGCGTTCAGGAGTCGGCGCGGTTCGACCGATTCGCCGCGAGTCGTCGCCGTCAAAATCTTCTCCTCTTCTTCGAGCGTCGGATAATCGATTTTGACGTTGAACATAAAGCGGTCGAGCTGCGCTTCGGGCAAGGGATACGTCCCCTCTTGATCGATCGGGTTTTGGGTCGCGACGACCAAGAACGGCTCCGGCAGCTTGTACGTTTTCCCGGCGACGGTAACTTCGCGCTCCTGCATCGCTTGGAGAAGCGCGGACTGCGTTTTCGGCGGCGTTCGGTTGATTTCGTCGGCGAGCAAAACGTTCGTAAAAACGGGCCCTTCGACGAAGCGGAACGTCCGTTTCCCTTGCGCGTCTTCCTCCAAAACGGTCGTCCCGGTAATGTCGGACGGCGTTAAGTCCGGGGTGAACTGAATCCGCTGAAAATTAACGTCGAGAATCTTCGCGATCGTCGAGACGGTCAACGTTTTAGCAAGGCCCGGAACGCCTTCGAGCAAACAGTGTCCGCGGGTGAAAATCGCCGCGAAAATCTGTTTAATAACGTCTTTTTGTCCGACGACGACCTTCGCCAGCTCCGCTTCCAACGCTTGCCGCGTTTGCCCGAACTCTTGAAGGAGCGCGCCCAAATCGAGCCGCCCCTGCGCCGACAACTTCGCGACGCCCGGCGCCGCCGCGTTTCCCGAATTTCCCGCTTCCGTTTTTCCCATCGCTTCGCTCCGATTCCTTTCGCCGCTCGACGCGCTTTACCCCAACCGCCTAATTTAACGCGGTCGACTTCTCGGCGCCGTCGTTCGCTCTTTCGTTATTTTTCCAAAAATTCGCGAATCGCCGCGATCGTTTCTTCCGGCGCGTCTTCCGTCAGGTAGTGCCCGATTCCTTTGAGTTCGCGAACGAAAGCGTTCGGATAATATTCTTGGAACTTCTTCATAAAGACTTCCGGCGGGAAGCACCAGTCTTCCATCCCCCAAATGAGCGCGATATCCTTGTCCGCGAGCGTCGGGAGCTTCTCTTGAATCGTTTTCAGCGTCTCGTAAGAGCGGTGTCGCGTCGACGTCGGAATATCTTGAACGAACTCGCAAACGGCGATCCGATTCGACCAAGAGTCGTAAGGCGCGAGGAGACCGGCTTTAACCTCTTCGGAGAGGCCCTTTTCGGTCGCCATTTTCGTCGCGGCGCGCGGGAAAACGTTCAAGCCTTGGAGCATAATCCGCTTCAGAATCGGAATATGGCAAAGGCGAATGCGACGCGGAACGCGGTCGCTCAAATACGCGGCGGTGTTCATCAAGACGATTTTCGAAAAACGTTCCGGAATCCGCGTAACCGTTCCCATCGCGACGGCCCCGCCCCAGTCGTGCGCGATCATCGCGACGTTTTTCAAGTCGAGTTTTTCGACGAACTTGCGCAAGTCTTCGGCGCGGCGGTCGAGCGAATACGGGTACTTGCGAATCGACGGTTTTTCCGAAAGGCCGCACCCGATATGGTCGACGGCGATCGTTCGATATTTCCCGCGAAACGCCTTGATAACGTCGCGGAAAATGAACGACCAAGTCGGGTTCCCGTGCGACATTAGGAGCGTCGGACGCTCGACGCCGTCCGGTTCGGTCGGGCCTTCGTCGACGTAATGATATTGAAACCCGTCGATTTCGACGTAACGCGATTCAAACGGGTAAAGCGGGCGCCAAAGCGCGTCGTTTTTAGTCTTGACGGAAAAAGTCGACATAGCGTTTGCTCCAAAAACGGGAAAACGTGAAACGGCTGGTTAAACTAAGGAAAAGGCGTCAAAGAGCGCGATATTTTCGCAACGCTTCGAGCGTCGCCGTCATATCGGGCGGAAGGGGCGCTTCGACGACGATCGTTTCGCGGGTCGTCGGATGCTCGAACGTAATTTTTCGAGCGTGAAGCGCTTGGCGCGCCAAAATCGGCGTCGGCCCGGCGTCGACGGCGTCCGAATCGGCGACGTTTTTGACGGAACGCGGCGAGCGGTCGACGATTCCTGCGAGTTCGTTTTCGGTAATCGCGGCGCGACCGCCGTACAACTTGTCGCAAAGAATCGGACAACCGACGTGCGCCAAGTGAACGCGAATTTGATGCGTTCGCCCGGTTTTCGGGAGGCAGCGAATCGTCGAAAAGCCGCGGAACCGCTCGTCGACTTCGAAGAACGTTTGCGCCGTCTTCGCTTCCGGGTCGTTCGGCGCGATCGTCATTCGCTCGCGGAATTTCGGGTGATGGCCGATCGGTTGGTCGACGACGTCGCGGTCGACGTTCGGGACGCCGAGAACGATCGCGAAGTATTCTTTCTGAATCCGCTTTTCTTCGAAGAGCGCGGCGAGGTTCGCGTGCGCGACGTCGTTTTTCGCGACGATAATCGCGCCGCTCGTGTCGCGGTCGAGTCGGTGAACGATTCCCGGGCGGGCCGGGCCGCGGTTCGAACTCAGTTGCCCGGCGAAACGGTGCGCGAGCGCGCCGACGAGCGTTCCCGACCAATGTCCCCGCGACGGGTGAACGACCATATTCGACGGCTTGTTAATAACCGCCATATCGTCGTCTTCGAACAGGACGTCGAGCGGAATGTCCTCCGGAATCGGCGACTCGCGCGGCGGTTCGACGAGGCGGAACGTAACGACGGAACCCGGTTTCAGGCGGAAAGACGGTTTCCCGTGTTTCCCGTCGACGGCGACGCCGTCCGCCGCTTGAATCGCTTTGCGGAGCAAAACGCGGCTGTACTGCGGGAACTTCGCGGCGAGGAAAAGGTCGAGCCGCCAACCGGCCTCGGCGTCGGAAACGACGCGGGTCGCGACTTCGCCCGGCTTTTCGGTCGCGGGCGTCCAAAGTTCGACGTCGGCGGGCGCTTCCAATTCGTCGAGCGGTTCGAGTTCGTCGAGCGGTTCCATTTCCGGGCGTTCGGCGTCGGACATAAAACGTTCTCCCAAAACGGGTTAAAATTTCGCAAAAAACGGCGCGGCGTCCCAAAAGCGGCGCGGTTTTCAAAAATCGACGGAAGCGGCGACGCGGTTCGGTTCCCCGACGCTCTGCTTCCGACGAGACGGCGCGATTAAAGGCCCAAGCGTTCCTTCCAAGCGTCGATTTGGAACCGCACTTGGTCCGGCGCGGTCGAGCCGTAACTCTTCATCGCCTTGACCGCGTTGGCGGCGCCGAGGTAATTATAGACTTCTTCGTCGACGGCGTCGCAGATTTCGCGCATTTCGGCGAGCGAAAGTTCGGCGAGCGCGCGGCCCGAGTCGAGCCCGATTCGCACCAAGCGACCGACGACGCCGTGCGCGGAGCGTTGCGGAACGCCGCGTCGAATCAGGTACTCCATCAAGCTCGTCGCGTCAAGATGGCCGCGTTCGATTCGAGCGGCGATCGACTCGCGCTTCAAAACCGTTCCGGCGACGAGCGGCGCGGCGAGCGCAAGGGACGCTTCGACCGTGTCGTAAGAATCGAAAATCGGCTCTTTGTCTTCTTGCAGGTCGCGGTTGTACGCGAGCGGGAGGCCCTTCGTCAAGACGAGGAGCGACTGCAGATTCCCAACGACGCGCGCCGTCTTCCCGCGGATGAGTTCGAGCGTGTCCGGGTTGACCTTTTGCGGCATAATCGACGACCCGGTGCAGAACGTTTGCGGCAGTTTCAGGAAGTCGAATTCGACCGTCGAGTGCCAAATCCAGTCTTCGGCCCAACCGCTAAGGTGAATCGCGATTTGCGCCATATCGAACGCGAACTCGACGGCGAAGTCGCGGTCGCTCGAGACGTCGACGCTGTTCGCGGCGACGGCCTCGAACCCGAGGTATTCGGCGGTTTTCGTTCGGTCGATGGGAAGGCTCGTTCCGGCGCAGGCGGCGGCGCCGAGGCCCGTCGTGTTGACGCGTTTGCGGCAGTCGGCCAAGCGCTCGCGGTCGCGTTGGAGTTTTTCGACGTAAGCCAACCAAATGTGCGGCGCCAAGACCGGTTGCGCGCGCTGCGTGTGCGTGTACGCCGGAACGACGACGTCGAAATCGCCGTCGCAACGCCCGACGAACGCCCGTTGCAGGTCGGCGAGAAGAACGTCGAGACGGTCGATCGCGTCGCGAATCCAAAGTCGGAAGTCGGTCGAAACTTGGTCGTTGCGGCTGCGCGCGGTGTGCAGTTTGCGTCCGACGTCGCCGAGTTTCTCGATCAGCGCGCTTTCGACGTGCATATGAATATCTTCTTTCGAGATCGAATATTCGAAATCGCCTTTGACGACGCGCTCTTCAATCGCCGTCAATTCGCGCTCGATCGCGGCGAACTCGTCCGCCGTCAAGAGCCCGACGTCGGCGAGCATTCGAGCGTGCGCGATGGAGCCGCGAATATCCTGCTCGTGCATTCGGCTGTCGAAACTAATGCTTTCGGAAAATTTTTCCATTCGGGCGTCGGTCGCTTCGGTGAAGACGCCTCCCCAAGCCTTGGCGGGTTTGCCGGTCGATTCGCTCATTTTTTTCGCCGTTTTTAACCGTTTTTTCGTTATTCTTGTTGATTTTTCGTTATTTTCGCGTACTTTTTAACAAACGCGCTCGCGCCGCCGTTAGGAAAGCGGAACGACTTCAAAATTTTCCGGAAGGCGAACGAAACACGCGCCCCAAGAAAGCCCGACGCCGAACCCGACCAACAGCGCGACCGCGCCCGGTTTCAACGTTCCGGCGGCGGTCGCGTCGATCAACGCGATCGGAATACTGCTCGACACGGTGTTGCCGCGCTCCGTCATATGGTTGAAAAAGCGCGCTTCGTCGAGTTCGCAAAGGTCGCGCAGACGGTCGAGCATAAACTTGTTCGCTTGGTGAAAAACGAACGCGTCGATTTCGACGCCGCGCTTTTGGGCTTCCGCGACGAGCCGCTTCGTCAGCGCCGGAACGACGTCGACCGAAAAGTTAAAAATGCCGGGCCCGTTCATAAAGAGCTGGTCTTCCGAATGGAACCCGCCGAACGCGTCGAGCGCCGGAACCGCCGTTTCGGGCGTCGACGGTTTACGCGCCGCGCCCGCCGGGACGATCAACATCTCGGCGCCGGAACCGTCCGTTCCGAACTCGAACGGGCCGACCGTCGGCGCTCCGCTCCAAACGTCGTTCGTCGCCGCGTCGACTTCGACCGCTTCCAGCAAGGTCGCGGAGGCGCCGTCGCCGAACAGCGGACGCGTCGCCCGGTCTTCGGCGTTGATGTATTTCGAGTAAGTTTCGCCGGTTACGAAGAGAACCTTCTTCGCGACGCCGGTTTCGATCAGCCCCTTGCAAACGGAAAGGCCGTAAGGATATCCGCTGCAGCCGAGGTTTATGTCGAACGCGCCGCACTCGCGCCGCAGTCCGAGCCGATTCTGCAACACGCAAGCGGACGACGGCAAGAAATAATCGGGCGACTGGGTGCAAAAAACGACGAAATCGATCTCGTCCGGCGTCGCGATTCCGGCTTCGAAGAGCCGCTCCGCCGCCCGGACGCCGAGATCGAGCGCCGTTTCGTTTTCCGCCGCTATCGGCCGCGTCGCGATCCCGAGCTTGCGCCGAATTTTCTCCTCCGTCCAAAAGGGGAAAACTCGCGCCAACTCGCGATTGTCCAACCGACCGTCGGGAAGGCTCGCGGCGATCCCTCTAATTTGCGCAACTTTCACAACAACTCTCAACGCGAAAATTCGCTCGACGCGCTCGCGAACGCCTTTTTCCGCCGCTAAAAAACGACGCGAAACGACGCTCCGCAAAGCGCGAAAATGTTAATTTGTCGAGGTCGAAAACGCCGACGCCGCTTTCAAACGCGCCGCCGACGTTCTCGCAACCGTTAAAACGCGACGTCCGAAATCACTTTTCGGCGTCGGCGTCCGGTTGAACGCGTCCGAAGAATTGCGCCAAGTCGCTGAAGCTGCGCATCGCCTCTTTGCCGGACTTCATCTCGTCGGAAATCGGCTTGATCTTCTTATCTTTCGGCGCGGCGACGACGACTCGCGGCGCTCTTTCCGAACGGTCGTCGCGACCTCGGTCCCGACGGTTCCCTTCCGGACGTTCGGTTCGTTCGCCCCGTTCGCGACGCGGGCGACGTTCTTCGCCGTCTCGTTCGCGACGCGGACGACGTTCGCCGCCGTTTTCGGAAGCGGCTCCGGCGTTGGCGTTTTCGTCGCGGCGCGGTCGACGCGGGCCGTCTTGGCGACGTTCGCGAACCGTTCCGGGCGCCAGCGTCGTCAGCGAGACGCGGCGACGTTTCGGGTCGACTTCAAGCACCCAAACCTTCAAGACGTCGCCGACCGCGACCTTTTGGTGCGCGTCGCGGACGTAAGAGTCGCCGAGTTGGCTGATGTGAACGAGGCCGGACTCGTGCAACCCGACGTCGACGAAAGCGCCGAAATCGACGACGTTCAAAACGACGCCGGTCAGCTCCATCCCCGGTTGCAGGTCTTCCATTTTGAGGACGCCCTTCTTGAAAATCGGGCCCGGAAGGGAGTCGCGCGGGTCGAGGCCCGGTCGGACGAACTGTTCGAGCAAGTCGGCGACGGCGAGCGGCCCGGCGCCAAATTCTTCCGCGAGCGCGGCGGCGTCGGTCGCTTTAATCGCTTCGGCCAACTCGGCGACTTTCGACGGAACGCGAAGATCGTCGGCGGTAAAGCCGAGTTTTTCAAGGATTTTCGTCGCAAGTTCGTAACTTTCCGGGTGAATCCAAGTCGCGTCGAGCGGGTTGTCGCCGCCGACGATCTTCAGGAACCCGGCGCAGTGCGAGAAGGCCGTTTCGCCGAGCCCGGAAATTTCCTTCAACTCTTCGCGGCGACGATACGGGCCGTTGGCGACGCGACGTTCGTACACGCGCTTCGCCGTCAGTTGATTGAGCCCGGCGACATAGCGCAAAATCGCCGGCGTCGCGGCGTTCAGGTCGACGCCGACGCGGTTGACGCAGGACGCGACGACGTTCGTCAACGCGTCTTTGAGCGCCTTCGACTTGACGTCGTGTTGGTACATTCCGACGCCAAGACGTTCCGCGTCGATCTTAACCAATTCGTTGAGCGGGTTTTGCAGACGGCGCCCGATCGACGCGGCCCCGCGAACCAACGGGTCGTAATTCGGGAATTCGTCCTTCGCGATTTGACTCGTCGAGTAAACGCTCGCGCCCGCTTCGTTGACGACGATGTACGCGACGTCGGCGTCGGCAAACTTTTCTTCGATGATTTTCGCGACGAAGTTTTCGGCTTCGCGGCAACCGGTTCCGTTCCCGATCGCGAAAACGCTCAACTTATACTTTTCGACGAACTCGACGATTTTCGCGGACGCGGCGGCGCGGCGCTCGGCGTTCCCTTGCAGGAAGACGGCGTCGAAGTCGAGAACGTTCCCAAATTCGTCGAGCGCGACCAGTTTGCAACCGTTTTTGAAGCCCGGGTCGAGCGCCAAGACGCGGCGACGGTTCAACGGACGCTGCATCAAGAGGTTGCGCAGATTCTTCGCAAAGACCGAAACGGCCTGCTCTTCGGCGCGGTCGGTCAGTTCGCGGCGCGCTTCCCGTTCGAGCGACGGCGCGGCCAAGCGGACGACGGCGTCGTCGGCGCAAGCGTTCAGGAAGTCGGCGAACGGTCGCCCTTCGGCGACGAGCGTTTCGCGAGCGATCGCTTTCAGTTGGTCGACGTCGACGTCCAATTTGACCGAAATAATCTTCGCGTTTTCGCCGCGATTCAGCGCGAGCGCGCGGTGCGGCGGGCAGGAGCGCAGGTCGAACGACGCGTCGAAGTAGTCGACGAACTGCTTTTCGAGCTGTTCCGCTTGTTGTTCTTTGAACGTCTTCTTTTTCTTCTTTTTGTCGGCTTTAGCGGCGGCGTCCTTCGCTTGCGCGTCGGTCGTTTCGGCGGCGGCTTCCGCGTTTTCGGCGTTTTCCGCGCTCGCTTCGACCGGCGTTTCGGTCGCGTCGGCGACGGCTTCCTCCGCGACCTGTTCGAGCGGCGTTTCGGTCGCTTCGACGGCGGTTTCCGGCTCCGCGGCGGCGCCCTTCTTCTCGACTTTCTTCGAGACGAGCTTGCCGGTTCGTTGGATTTTGTCGCGCAGACGACGGCGAACTTCGAACGTTTCGGCGAACCGTTCGGCGATAACGTCGGCGGCGCCCTTCAACGCTTCCTCGACGGTCGCGACGCCCTTTTCCGCGTCGACGAACGGCGCGGCGAGCGCGTTCAAGTCGGCGGATTCGTCGGCGGCGTTCAGAATCGCGTCGGCGAGCGGTTCGAGCCCTTTTTCGCGGGCGGCTTGCGCCAACGTTTGACGCTTCGACTTGAACGGCAGGTAAAGGTCGTCCAAGCGACGCGCGGTGCGAGCTTCGCGAATCTTTTGCTCGAGTTCCGGCGTCAATTTCCCTTGCGCTTCGATCGTTTTCAAGAACGAAAGTTTGCGGTCGGTCAGTTGACGTTGTTTTTGATACGCCGCGGCGACTTTCGCGACGCCGTCTTCGCTCAAATTCTTCGTTTGGTCTTTGCGATAACGCGCGATGAAGGGAACGGGATACCCTTCCTCCAACAGGGCGACCGTCGCCTCGACTTGGTCGAGCGGCAGTTCGAGTTCGCGAGCGAGAAAAACGGGATTGACAATAATGGGTTCGGTCATAGCGCCGCGTCCGTCAATTAATATTATATAAAGGGCGCTCGAGCGGGCCGACGAATCGGGCTCGAGCCGGTTTCACCAGTTCCGACGTCGCGTCGGAAACGCTTCGGTCGCGTTTCGGCGTTCGTCGAGCGTTCTCGGCGAACCGTCCGCCGCCGCGTCTTTCCGTCGAAAAAGTCGAAAATCGGAACGCGGCGAACAAAAAATCGGCGACCATTCTAAAATCTAAAAGAATTTGCGCCGTTTGTCAAGGGAAGCCGACGTTTTCTCGCCAAAAAGTTTAGTCTTCGCGCCGTTTAGTTTCCCCTATTTTACCTATCTCACCCCGTTTAACAAATTAAAAACAAGAAGCGGCCCCGCCCCCCCTGTCGCGCTTTTTAAAAAGGAGTAAAATGGAGTCGATTTTATAAAACGAACGCTCCCGTTCGAGCGACGGTTCCTTCGCCGCTCCCGGACTCGTTCGCGCAAGCCGACGACGCAAGCCGCCGCTTCGGCGTCCGTTTCACTTCGACGACGAAGGATTATCGACTCCAATGGAAGAACGCGTTTACAATTTCTCCGCCGGCCCGGCCGTCCTGCCGGTCTCCGTTTTGAAAAAGGCTCAAGAAGAACTCCTTTGCCTCCCCGGTTGCGGCGCCTCGATTCTTGAAATCAGCCACCGCTCGAAGCAATTCGGCGAAATCCTCGCGCAAACGAAAGCGAACGTCCGCGAACTCCTGAACGTTCCGGAAAATTACAAGATTATGTTCCTGCAAGGCGGCTCGATCACGCAGTTCGCGCTCCTTCCGATGAACATCATCCGCAACACGAACAAAGCCGGCGACTATATCGTTACCGGGACGTGGAGCAAAAAAGCCGCGTCGGAAGCGAAGACGCAAGGCAAGGTCAACGTCATTTGGAACGGCCAAGACGAAAAATTCGTCCGCAAACCGAGCGACGCGGAACTCCAAACGTCGGAAAACGCCGCGTACTGCTACTACTGCGCGAACGAAACGATCGAAGGGATTCAATTCCCGACCGAGCCGAACGTTTCGGTTCCGTTGATCTGCGACGCGTCGAGCGAAATTTTCAGCCGTCCGGTTCAAATGGAGAAATACGGCGTCCTGTTCGCTTGCGCTCAAAAGAACGCGGGCCCGGCGGGCGTTACGCTCGTCATTATGCGCGACGATTTCGTCGAAATGAGCGGCGCCGACCTCCCGTCGATGCTTTCGTACAAGCAGCTCGCGGACAAAGACTCGATGCTGAACACGCCGCCGACGTTCGGCATTTACATTATGAAGCTTGTTACCGAATGGCTTAAAGAACAAGGCGGTTTGGAAGTGATGCGTCAAAAGAACGTCGAAAAAGCGCAACTTCTTTACGACGCGATCGACGCTTCGAACGGTTTCTACCGCGTCCACGGGAACAAAGAGTTCCGTTCGTTTATGAACGTTTCGTTCCGCCTCCCGACGGAAGAGCTGGACAAGAAATTCCAAGAGGAAGCGAAGGCGTTCAAACTGGCGAGCCTCGGCGGGCACCGCAGCGTCGGCGGCGAACGCGCGTCGATCTACAACGCTATGCCGCGCGAAGGCGTCGTCGCTCTCCGCGACTTTATGGTCGACTTCGCCAAGAAAAACGCTTAGTTTAACGGCGATTTAACGCGGCGGCGAACGGCCTCGCTCCGCAACGCGACGCCGCGCGAAGGCGTCGTCGCTCTCCGCGACTTTACGGTCGCCGCAAGTCAAGAAAAACGTCTTGTTTAACGGGCGTTTAACGCAAACGCAAACGGCGCGTTCGATTTTAGTCGAGCGCGCCGTTTTTGGTCGCCTTATTAAAACCGCATCGCAAAAAAACGCGTCCGAGACCGAAATCTCGAACGCGCTTTCTCAGCGAATCGCGTCGCCGCCGCGTTTAGCGGTTAGTCTAAACCCGACGGTCTCAAATTCGAAACAACCTCCGAAGTCGCCAATTCGTCGCCGTTTTTGTCGTAAGCGACAACGTAAAGCGCAAAGTAGTCAGGAAAAGGCAAGTCGCAATTATGATGCTCAATCAAAACGCCCAGGCCAGCTAGGTTAACTGGGCAGCCGTAACCATCGCCATACAAGGCGCAGATAAGCGCGTCGTCAAGCGCGCAATAGAGTTCGCCATAGGACGCGTCCTCGGGCAAAGCGTATCTGATTATCCAATTACCGGTGTTGCGCTCCTGCCAAGCGCCGACTATCGCGCATTCGTTCGCCGGCTCGTTTTCATCCGACCTTGGATCGCAGAACGTTCCTTGATATTTCGAGAGATCGAGCCCTTCCGGAACCGGTTCGGGAACTACCCAAAAAGTATACGCTCGATCCGAACTCAACACCGAAAAAACACCGCTACACGCCTCTATTCTGTTATTAACCGCAAATATCCCGCGAACCCCTGTCCGAATAATCGAACCGTCGCTCTCGTCGCGCAGGTACACAACGTAGCGATCCGCGCCCTCGACGTCGGCCCAGAGTAATTGAACCTCGACGCCGCCGGGCGTTTCGTCGACGCTTATCAGCGGCGCGATAACGTTCGCCTCAACGTCGTTCGGCGCGTCGTCTTCGGCATTATCGTCGTTCGGAACGTCGTCTTCGGTATTGTCGTCGTTCGGAACGTCGTCTTCGGCGTTGTCGTCGTTCGGAACGTCGTCTTCGGTATTGTCGTCGTTCGGAACGTCGTCTTCGGTATTGTCGTCGTTCGGAACGTCGTCTTCGGTATTGTCGTCG
>JAFSDX010000237.1 GCA_017436025.1 Thermoguttaceae bacterium | reverse complement strand
TTACGCGACCGGCGAGGGCGTTTCGCAAGACTGGACGCAAGCGGTCGCATGGTACCGCAAAGCGGCGAACGCCGGGAACGCGTCGGCGATGAACAACCTCGGCGTTTGTTACGCGACCGGCGAGGGCGTATCGCAAGACTGGACGCAAGCGGTCGCATGGTACCGCAAAGCGGCGGACGCCGGGGACGCGTCGGCGATGTTCAACCTCGGCGTTTGTTACGCGAAGGGCGAGGGCGTTTCGCAAGACTGGACGCAAGCGGTCGTCTGGTACCGCCAAGCGGCGAACGCCGGGGACGCGTCGGCGATGTTCAACCTCGGCGTTTGTTACGAGAACGGTCGCGGCGTTTCGCAAGACTATGCGGAGGCGAAACATTTGTACGAAGCGTGTCTTGCGCAAAACGACAACGTTGCGCTTCCTTACGCGGCGCGGGCGTTGGCGCGGCTCTACCGCGAAGGTCTCGGCGTCGAGAAAGACGACGCGACAGCGGACGAGTACGAACGACTTGCCGACGAGTTTGAACGGCGATAATAAATGCGACGAAACGTCAAACCTACCGTCAAGCCGGAAACAAAACGGCGAAGGCGACGCGACGAACGCGCGACGCGTTTTTTGAAGAAAATCGTTGATTTTTGAATTTTCCCCCTTGCGCGGTTCCGTTTTCGGGTTATAATGATTGTGTAATTACCCGATGGTGTAACGGTAGCACAAGGGATTTTGGTTCCCTTTGTCGGGGTTCGAATCCCTGTCGGGTAGTTTGAAAAGAAGCGTTTGTCGATTTCGGTCGGCGAACGCTTTTTTTGTTTCTTGACGCGTTCGGCGAAGCGAGGGGCGCTAAGGTTCCGCGTCGGCGAGTTTCGGTCGGCGGCGCGGCGTTTTCGACGTTGTTTTCTAAGACGAGCCAAGCCGGTTCCTTGCGTCGTCCGTTCGACGTCGGTTTGGGTAAGATAGCGAACCCGGGCAAACGGTTTGGCGGTCGGTTCGGCTTCCGAGCGCAGGTCGAGCGCGTTTCGGCGGCGTTTTGGCGTTAATTTTGAGAAAACGGGGGATTTTGGCGTTCGTCCGAGGACGGCGCGTTGCTTTTGGGCGGCGAGTCGGATATAATTAAGGAAAGGCGGCGAAACGGCGAAAAAAACGAAAGCGGCGGGAAGCGAAAACGGGAGCGCGGCGAACGATGAGCGGAAATGGGAACGGAAAGCAAGAATTAGGAAGCGTTTACCGAGTTTTTAGGACGGCGTTCGCGGCGGCGTTCGAAATTCGACTCGGCGACGCGGCGCCCCTCTTCGACGCGGAAAACGAACCGAACGACGAACTCGAACGCGTTCGGCGGCGCGTCGAGCGTTGGAGCGTCGAGGAAGGGCGCGATTTTTCGACCTTTCGCGCCCGAAAAGCGGCGTTTGGCGAAGCGTCGTCGGCGCTCGGCGAGTACCTGCGCGACGTCGGCGTCGACTTTGAAACGGTCGAGGACGAGTCGGCGCGGTTCGGTTGGGAAGCGTTGACGGCGGCGGGCGGCTCCGCGTCGCAAACGTTGTTTTTAGGGCGGTTGGAGACGGCGGCGCTCGAGTTTGGGCGAGCGTTTTCCTTTTTGACGAACGAGGAGCGGGCGGCGGCGCGGTTGGCGTCGGCGCTGGCGCAAGCGTTCTTGACCGAGAGCGCGAACGCGGCGGCGTCGTTGCGACGAATCGACGCGGAAACGTTCGACGCGTCGGCGCCGAAGTCGCGTTTCGGCGCGTTTTGGCGGTTGCGGACGGACGCTCGCGACGCGTTGGCGGCGCTGGCCGGTCGCCCGACGACGAAGGAAATTTGGCGGCGAACCGGGCGTTATTTTTGGGAGCGCGCCGCGTCGGAGCCGAACGAAGCGACCGCCGAGACGGCGTTTCGGTTGGCGCGAGCGACCCGAGCGGCGGAAAACGACGATTGGACGGCGGCGTTCGACGCGTTGGAGCGGATTAAAATCGGCGACGACGCGGAGCTAAACGACGCGGTCAAAGCGCTTCGAGCGGTCGGCCCGGGACGCGGCGAGACGACGAGCGCGGCGGCGCAAGGAACGCAAACGTCCGAAACGCTCGACGGGGAGGAAGACGCGGAAACGGCGGAAACCGCGCCGTCGAAAACGTTGGAAGCGGGAGCGCGGCGCGTCGTTAAGGTTAAGGGCGGCGTCGAGATCGCGTTGCGTTGGATTCCGGCGGGCGAGTTCGAGTTGGGGAGTCCGGCGGACGAGCCGGGCCGCTCCGTCGACGAAGCGCTTCATCAAGCGACGCTGACGCGCGGCGTTTGGCTTGCGGAAACCGCGACGACGCAACGTTTATGGAAGGCGGTAACCGGCGAAAATCCGAGTTGGTTTTCGGCGAACGGCGGCGGAAAAGGGGAGGTCGCGGGACTCGAAACGGACGATTTTCCGGTCGAAAATATTGATTGGAACGACTGTCAAGCGTTTGTCGCGAAGCTGAACGCTCGCGGTTCGACGCCGGGTTGGCGCTTTCGGCTTCCGACCGAAGCGGAGTGGGAGCGCGCTTGCCGAGCCGGGACGACGACGCGGTTCTATTGGGGCGACGATTGGGACGGCGGCGAAGCGAGCGGGCGCGGCGAAACGTCGGCGAGAACGCGTCGCGTCGGGGAAGGGGCGCCGAATCCTTGGGGACTGCGCGATATGCAGGGGAACGTCGCCGAGTGGTGCGCCGATTATTATTGCGTCGATTATCACGTCGAAAACGCGGTCGACCCGACCGGCCCGAGCGTCGGCGGGAAGGCGGGGGCGCGAGTCGTTCGCGGCGGCGCGTTCGACCGTCCGGAGGACGAGTTCCGTTCGGCGAAGCGGTTTCATTACGGCCCTGCGACACGGTGTAGTAACGTCGGGTTTCGCTTGGCGTTGGCAAAAGAAACGGACGCCGAGAAGAGCGTCGACGTCGACGCGGCGAAAGGGAACGTCGAGAAGACGAGCGAAAGTTCGACGGCGAAAAAAGAAAGCGTTCCGAAACCGACGATCGGGCCGAACGCCGGGAAACGAGCGACGCGCGGCGTCAAAAAAGCGGGCGAGTTGGCGTTTCGGTATTGCCCGCCCGGAACGTTTTGGACGGGAAGCCCGAGCGACGAACCGGGAAGGAACGCCGAGCGAGAAACGTTGCGCAAGGTAACGCTGACGAAGGGATTTTGGATTCTGGAAACGCCGATAACGCAACGGATTTGGAAGGCGGCGCTCGGCGAAAATCCGAGTTGGTTTTCGTCGACCGGCGGCGGAAAAGCGGAGGTCGCGGGACTCGAAACGGACGATTTTCCGGTCGAAAACGTTAGTTGGAACGACGTTCAAGCGTTCCTGCAAAAAGCGAACGCGGCGAATTGGGGGCAAAAAGGTTGGACGTTGCGCCTGCCGACCGAAGCGGAGTGGGAATGGGCGTGTCGCGCCGGAACGACGACCGCGTTTTATTGGGGCGACGACTGGGAAAGCGGGAAAGCGAACGCCGCCGGCGCGTCGCCGCGAACGCGAAAAGTCGGGCAAGGAAAGGCCAACGCTTGGGGAATTCGCGATATGTCCGGAAACGTCGCCGAATGGTGTTCCGACCGATTCGAAGCGTCGACGGCGCAAGAGGCGACCGACCCGACCGGCGCGCAAGAGGGGAACGCTCGCGCTTTGAGGGGCGGAAGTTGGAAGGACGACGCGGCGTTTTGCCGTTCCGCGGCGCGACGTTCGAATACGACCGGCGTTCGCGCGAACTGGATCGGGTTCCGCGTCGTTTTAGTCAAAGCGAAGTGAGAACGCGTCGGAGAATTTTTTTTGAAGAAAATCGGCGATTTTTCGATTTTTCCCCTTGCGCGGTTGGGCGTTTGGGTTATAATGATTGCGTAATTACCCGATGGTGTAACGGTAGCACAAGGGATTTTGGTTCCCTTTGTCGGGGTTCGAATCCCTGTCGGGTAGTTTGAAAAGAAGCGTTTGTCGATTTCGGTCGGCGAACGCTTTTTTGTTTCTTGTTTTTCGCGGTTAGCGGACGGCGCTTCTGTACTGGCGGCGCGGACGCGGCGGGGCTCGGCGACGTCGGCGCCGGGTTGCGTTGGTCGCGGCGGCGTTGAAGCAAACGGTTCGCGTCGTTTGTCGGAGCGGTGCGGAGGAGCGAGGACGCCGATTTAGCTTGGGGAAATTCGAGCGTAAAAAAAGCGCGTCGACGAACGGGGACGACCCGGCGTCGGCGCGCTTTTGATTGGCGGTGTAAAAATTAAAATTTGAGCGAAAAGCGTTTCGCGAGAATACAAGACGGCGAACGGGTCGGCGGCGGTCGTCGCAACCGTTGCGAACGTCGGCGTCGAACGTCGGGAAAGGGCGCGCGAACGGGTTGGCGGCGGTCGTCGCAACCGTTGCGACCGTCGGCGGTCGTTGGGAAAGGGCGCGCGAACGGGTCGGCGGCGGTTGTCGCAACCGTTGCGACCGTCGGCGTCGACCGTCGGGAAAGGGCGCGCGAACGGGTCAGCGGCAGTCGTCGCAACCGCCGCGACCGGCGTCGAACGTTGGGAAACGGCGCGCGAACGGCGGCGTCTTGTGTTGCGGAAGCGCGGCGGCGTTCCGCTCTTGCGACCAAACGCGACGCTCCTCCGACGTCGCGTAATACGTCAGCCAAATCGACTCGTCCGACGCGTCGAGCCGACCGTCCTCCGAGTAATATTCGAAATTCCAAACGTAAGGCGATCGCGACTTCGTCAGCCGCTTCATTTTGCACGGAAGGAGCCGACGAACGATCAACTCGTATAAACGACGGTTCGAAAGATGATCCGCGCGCCAAATTTCGTGATTCAAAAGGCGTAAACGTTCCAAAAGGTCGCGCAACGCCGACGAAATCTCCGCCTCCGACGCCGCCGAAAGATCCAACGGCGCCCAAGTCGCGTCCAGCCAGTCTTCGATCGGAAGAATCGGCGCGCCTTCCCAAGCGAGCGTTTCGCGCAAGTATTCGTTTTCTTCTTCGACGGTAAGGCGACGAAAGCGATGAAAGAAATAAGTCGAATCGTCGAGATATTCTTTCGCTTCGGCGCGCAACTCGACGTTTTCCAACACGGCGTCGGCGTCGCGGTCGAAACGGCGGGCGGCGTCTTTTTCGGGATCGAAGTTATCGAAGTTCATAACGGCGGTCGACGAAATAAGGGGAACGGCGAAACGGGCCGCGCGGCGAGCGGGTCCGCGTCGACAAATACGCCTCCGCTCGACGCGACCGCCGTCGAAAAAACAACGGGAAAAGCCGCTCGAGAAAACGCGAAGTCGACAAAAAATAAGGAAAAGAAACGGAAACGCGGAAGAATCGCCGGTAAAAGCGCCGCGCAAAGACGCCCAAGGGGGGAAACGGACGTTCTTCGATTCGAACGCGGCGCGACGGCGAGAAAATTAGCCCGCTTCGCGACCGCGACGTTTCTTTATAGATAATTTACCCGATTTTGAAAGAGAAACAAGCGTGTTTTCAAGGAAAATGACCGTTCAAAGCGCGCTTTTATTCGCCGGAATCCAGCAAAGACCAAATATTCGAACCAAACGAAAAGACCGGGGATTCCCGCCGACGCGCGATTTTGGCGCTTTCGTTGCGACCGTCTCAATCGGCCCGGTCGGCGCGAACGACCGTCAGCCCTTGCGTCCGGCAAAATTCCGATAATTCGCGGAATCGCTTTTCGCCGTTCGACGCGACCTCGACTTTCAGGAACGGCGCCCAGTACATATTGCGTCCGGCGACGCCCCAACTCTTGACGCATAAGACGATAGCGTCGGTAAGTTCGCGTTCGACGGCGGCGAGCGGCGCGTCGGCGGCGAGCGAGACGGTCGTTTCGGCGCGCAAGCCCGGCTGTTTCGGGAAGACGAGCGCGTCGGCGGAGCAAAGGACGCGGATTCCGCGTTCGAGGCCCTGTTGCGACGGGCGGCGAAGCTCGTCGGAAATGCGAATCGCGTTCGGATTTTCGCGGGCGGAAGGGCGGTCGGACGCCGGTTTTTTCGGAGCGGTCGCTTCGACGCGGGTCGAGGTCGCGCCGGAGCCGGAGTCGGCTAACGTTCCGAACGCGGAGGAGCCGGTCGCCCCGGCGGCGAACGTCGTGTTGCCGAGCGTTTGGCGGGCGTCGATTTTCGGCGCGGCGGCGGTTTGCGCGTTTTGGGCGGTTTGCGGCGTCTCTTGGAATTGCGCGAGGAACGGCGTCGACGCGTTTTGCGGCGTTTGGGGGCTCGGAGCGCTTTGAGCGTTTTGAGCGGACGACGGCGAAGGGAGCGTTTGCGACGTTTGCGCGGCGACGTTGGGAATGTTCAGCGTTTGGGCGCCTTGCGCGAAGGAGGCGTTCGGGGCGTTTTGCGCGGTCGTTTCCGGCGGCGCGTTTTCGACGTTTTGAGCGTTTGGGACGCTTTGGGCGTTTTGCGCCGAAGGGGAAACGGAGGCGGACGGGGCCGGACGAATGAATTGGGCGAAGTCTCCGGAATAGCGCGGCAAGGGCGTTCCGGACGTCGCGTCGAACGACGTTTCGGAGCCGGAGCCGAGCGCGAACGCGGCGTCGACGGGGGCTCCGACGCCGGTCGGGATTCCCGACGCGTTGGGAACGGCGGAGGCGTTCGCGGCGAAACCGGTTCCGTCGGAAGCGCTCGACGCGACCGATCGGTTCGAGCCGTTCGAGTTGGACGCGCCGCCGAGACCGCCGACGGAGCCGAGTTTTACTTGCGAACCTAAGCGCGCTTGGAGCGCCGACGCGGAGGCGCCGCCGTTTGCGTTCGTCGCGCCGCCGGAACCGGCGAAAGAGCCGCCGCCGTCGGAACCGCTCGCGCGGAACCGCGAAGCGCCCGCGAACGACGTCGAGGCGTTGCGCGCCGACATAAGCGCCGTCAATTGAGCGGCTAAGCGGCGTCGCGAAAATTCCGTTTGTTCGCGAACCGCGTCGGCGAGAACCGGGTCGGGGGCCGGGTAAGCGATCTCTTGATCGTCGGCGACGAACTCGTATCCGAAGTCGCCTCCCCAAGACGCGAGCGCGGCGATCGCCGAATAATAACGGTTCGCGCCGCCCGGACGGATAATCAAGAGCGGATAAGGCTCGACCGTTTCGCCGTCGGCGGTTTTTTCGCCGCCCAGTTCGACGAACCGCCGCGCCGCGGCGCGCAAGCCCGCGTCGAACGGGTTGCCCGGGTAACGAGCCAAGAGGAAGTCGGTCGAGAGGAACGGAACGCCCTCCGGTTGGAGAAAAACGCCGCGTTCGTTGCACTCGACGTAAATCGGGCGGCGGAAAACGCCTTTTTTTCCTTGGTAAGGGAGGATCGCGTAAGAGCGTTTCGCGTCGGCGTTTTTTTCGCGCAGTTCCGCCGTTTCGCCTTTAAGACGTTCGATTTCCTCGTCGAGCGCGTCGATTTTTTCTTGGAGCGCGAGCGCGTCTCCGTTTTCGTCGGCGATCGTTTCGGAACGGAGCGTTTCGAGGCGTTTTTGGGTTAACGTTAGTTCCGAACGGAGGTCGGCGAGCGATTTTTCGGCGTCGGCGAGGCGTCGACGCTCGTTTTCGAGCGCCGTTTGCGTTCGCGTTTTGACGCCGTTTAACTCGTCGAAAAACCAAGCGAGCGATTCCGTTTCCGCCGTCAACTCTTCGAGCGGCGCGGAGCCGGTTTGGGCGAGCGCGTCGGCGTATTCCGCGTCGCCGCCGTCGGGCGAAACGTTCTTTTCGGTTTTTCCGGCGGCGTTCGCGACGGCGTCGAGCGACGCGGCGGCGCTTCCTTCCGGCGCGACGTTTTGCGACGCGATCGCGAAAATCAGCGCGAGCGTTCCCATTGTGCAAAGGAGAACGGCGAGAAACGGGAAAAGGGAGACCGTTTCGTCGGCGGCGTTGGAACGACGTTTCATCGGCGGAAAGTTTTAAACGTTGAAATTAAAGGAGTAAGCGCGGGCGTCGCGGAAAAGGACGCGGACGGTCGGTTAAGCGGAGCGTTTTTTGCCCAACGTCGAGCGCGTCGACTTCGGCTTGGGCGCGTCGACCGGGCTTTCGGCGACCGGCGAGACGAACGAATCGGGCGTCGTCGGAGTCGCGGCGTCGAGATCGCTTTCGAGCGCGTCGAGCGCGGCGAACGCCTCCGCTTGGAGTCGGGCGGTTTCGCGGGACTTGGCGTCGCCGTCGGGCGGCGTCGGCGTCGGAGTCGCGGCGTCGAACGGGAGCGTCGAAACGCGGCTCGGCGTCGACGTAAGTTTCGAGTTGAGAAGGCAAACGGTCGCGGAAAGGTTGTTGAGCGTCTTTTCGAACGCGCCGACTTCGGCGATCTTTTCGAGCGAACGGGCGAGTCGGTCTTCGAGCGCGGCGACGTCGGCGCAAGCGCGGAGCGTCGCGCCGAGCGCTTCCGTTTCGCGAGCGAGTTTTTCTTCGAGCGCGTCGAGTCGAGCGGCGTTTTGCGCGGCGGCGTCGAGGGCCGGGCGGAGCGATTCTTCGACGAAGCGGCGTTGCGTTTCGGCGAGCGTTTGCGCCCAACCGTCGCAACCGTCGCGGAGGGCTTTGTCGAGCGCGGCGGCGAAGCGTTCGGCGGCGTCGAGGGAAAGTTCGGCGCTTTTTTGCGCGACGGCGGCGTTCGCTTCGCTCCAAAGCGCGGTTTGACGTCGCGTCGTTTCTTCGAACGATTCGGCGACGGTCGCGAGAACTCGGCGGGTCGCGTCGAGTTCCGTTTGCCGAGCGTCGACGGCGGCTTGCGTTTCGTCGGCGATAAAGCGGCCTTTCAACTCCGCGTCGACTAAGCGGGAAACGTCGGCGCCGAGCGCGGCGTCTTGGCGGCGCGAGAAATAAAGGACGAAGTAAAGGACGAAAACGAGTCCGAGCGCGAGGGCCGTCGTGTCGAACGCGATTTTCAGCCCGGCGGCCAACATTTCGCCGGTCGTTTCAAGTCGCGTTAAGTCGAGACTTCCGAGCGCGACGGTGATCCCGAGAACGGTGCCTAAAAAGCCGAGAATCGGGATCGCCCAAATAAACGCTTTGACGAGGCCGTATTCCGTTTCGCGGCGGTCGAACGCGTCGTCGGCGAGGAAGCGCAGCTCTTGGTCGAGGTCGTCCGGGGAACCGCCGTATTTGAGGAAGTCGAGCGCGTCGCGCAAGCGGCGAAGGAACGTCGAATCGCCGCGGACGGCGCGAGCCTTTTCGAGCGTTCGCAAGTAACCGTCGACGTTGGCGAGCGGTTCTTTTTCGGCGCGTTTCGGGGGAAAAAGGCCGCCGTCGAGCGCGCGACGTTCGCGAATCGATCGGAAGAGCTTGAAGCTCAAATCGCAAAGTCCGACGCAAAACATCGCGATCGTCGCGTATTCGACCGGGTGTCCGGCGCAGTAACGGACGAGCGTCGCGTTGGCGATCAGTCCGCCGTTCAACGCGAAGTAAAAGGCGAACGTCGCGCCGAGGCCCCAAAGGATCGGCGAAGCGAGAAAACCGAGGAGTTGTTTCTTCATATCGCGAAAAAGCGCCGTTAACGCGGCGAAAATAAGCTGTTGAACGGTTAAGCTGTTGAACGGTTAAGCTGTTGAACGGTTAAGCTGTTAAACGGTTAAGCTGTTAAACGACTAAGCGATTTGCCGGAAAATAAAGGAAAGCGCAAGGGAAAGCGCGAATGGCGGTTAAAAATCGTACCAAAAACCGAAGCCGTATTTGCATTGGTGACTATGGTGGAATTGGTACAAGTCGTCGCCGCCGTTGAAATATTCGAAACCGACGCGCATTAGGGCGTTTGTCGCGCTCCGCCATTGGAGTCCGAGTTGGGCGGTAAAGTAGCCGCCGAAGTCGCGTTCTTCGTAAAGATGAGCGTGCGTCGCGAAGAACGGAAGCGCGGCCCAATTCGACATATTCGGGTTGAATTGCGGCGAATATTCGAATCCGAACTGAAATTCGAGCGGTTCGGTCGTTTCGCCGGTGTGAAACGCCAAGTCGGCTTCGGCGTACATTCGGACGGCGTCGGTCGGCGTGAAGGCGAAGCCGAAGAGAACGGAGTCTCGGGAATAGTGGACGCGCGGTCGGAAATCGTCCATTAGGTAGTTGTCGCCGAGGTGCGAACTGACGTGATAGTAACCGGTTTTGAACTGCCAACGCTTCGTTCCGTAAACGAGCGGGACGCCGGCGCGGTAGTCGGTCGCGGCTAAATTGCGGTCGCGTTCGCAGTCGAGGCGCAGGAGCGCGGCGCCTTCGAGTTCGAGTTCCCAACCTTCCGGACGAACGACTTCGGTCGTGCCGTAACGGAAGATCGGCGCGCGGCCGCCGAGCGTAATGTCCCAAATCGAACCGTAATTGTCGTCGTAGGTAATAACGCTTTGGAGGCGCGGCTCTTTGCGTCCGGCCAAGTACGACGGGTACATCAGCCCTTGCGGAAGGAGTTGCGGCGTCCAAGTTTGCGAATTGGAGTCGGTCGCGAGCCAACGTTCGCGGAACGTATCGCCTTCTTTCGCGGCGGTTTCGACCGGATAACCGAAAAGGCCGGTCGAGCTTTTTCGGGCTTTTTCGGCGCGGGCTTTTTCGCGTCGAGCGAAGACGTCGGCGGTCGCGGCGTCGAGGAACGCGTCGGAGCCGACGTCGGCGCTCGGCGGCGCGAAGACGGCGCCGCGCGTTTCGGGAACGTAATTGTCTTCGTAATATTCTTCTTCGTAAGTTGTTTCGTCGTAAGTCGCGTCGTCGTAATACTCGGCGTCGCTTGGGACGGCGTCGAATTCGTCGGTTTCCGTTCGCGGCGTCGCGAACGCGGTCGACGCGAGGAAAGCGCCGGCGACGGCGAGCGAAATCGCCGACGCAACGGGACGACTTCGTCGCGGTTTCCGTTGGAAAACGTTGAATTTCAACATATTAAGCTCGTGTTGTCGCGTTTGTTCGAGGTGGGCGCGGCGCGTTAAGCTCCGTCGTTCGAAACGAGCGCGGACGTTAAGTTAAGGGAAACGGGAAAAAGATACCGGCGCAAGATAACAAATTTCGACGGAGCGCGCAACGGCAATTTTTCGCGGCGTTTTCGCGACGAGAAGAAATAAGGAGGAAGAAAAGGAGATAAAAGGGAAGAAGATAAAGAGCGGAAAAAAGTCGCGTCGTCGGCGAACGGTCGTCGACGGCGCGGCGGGAAACGGGTTAACGGGAGGAAAAACGGCGCTTTAGAACAAACATTTGAAACGGCTCGCGGCGGCGCGTTTGTCCGGAGCGTTCAAAATCGCGTCGCCGACGGCCAAGCGTTCGAACCCGGAGTCGAACGCTTCGTCGCAGTTTTGGAAGTCGACGCCGCCGAACGCGAAGAGCGGAATCGACGGTTCGCCTTCGACGCGATCGACGATCGTTCGCAAGAGCGCGGTTCCGGTCGGCTCGCCGATTTTCGACGCGAAAACGGGGCCGACTTCGAGGAAGTCGAGAACGCCGAGCGCGCCGGCGCGAAGGCCCGCCTCCGCTTCTTCGAGCGTCGAGACGGTCGCGCCGAGAAGGGCGTCCGGGCCGAGCGTTTCGCGAGCGACGTTCCAGTCGAACCCGCGGTCGACCGTCGCGCCGTCGAAGGAAAGCGCGGCGGCCCAATCGACGTAATCGCGGAGGAACAGGAGCGGGCGCGACTCGAAGTCGCGAGTTTGCGAACCGCGCGTTTCCCGCCAACGTTTGAAAAAGCGTTCCGTTTGAGCGTCCGGCGCGTTTTCGGAGTTCGGGTCGACGACGATTTGGAAAACGTCGATTTCGGCGCGCAGGAGGTCGCGAAGTTCGCCGTCCGGGCGCGCCGGATCGACGTAAACGCAAAGGGACGCGGTTTCGAGACGGGCGCGGCGCGCTTCGCGGTCGGTTTTCGGGCGGTGAGCGCCGCCGAAAATAAAGGGCGCGGCGACCGTTTCGACCGGTTCCGGCTCCGGTTGCGTCGCGAGCGTCGGTTCCGATTCCGGTTGGAGCGGTTCCGGTTCAACGGGCGTTTCGACCGGTTCCGGCGCGGGCTCCGGTTCGACCGTCGCGGCGAACTCGGCGGCGAGTTCTTCGAACGGGTCGGAACCGCGTCGGGCCAACGCGTCGAAGGCGATCTTTTCGAGCGAATACGCGGCGTATCGGATTTGCTCCCAATCGCGAGCGACTTCCGGCGCGACGATTTTCGAATATTCTTCGAGACTGCGCGCCGCTTCTTGGAGTCGAGCGAAGTTCGCGGCCAATACGTCGGCCAACGACGTTCGGCGGTACTCGTCGTCCGTTTCGACGCGGGTTCCGACGTCGGCGTCGACGTCGCGAGCGTCGAGGCGTTCGCGGCGGTCGAAGCGGTTTTGCGCGGCGGCGAAGCGATGTCGCGTTTCTTTAAGGCGCGCGGTCAACTCGGCGTCGTCTTCCAAAAATCGGGCCGCGTCCTCGACGACGCGGAGCGCTTCGCGACCGCGGTTGGCGGCGGCGTCCAAAATGCGGTAAATTTCTCGTTTCGACATCGGCGGCTTTCGACGAATCAAGAAGCGGCGGGAAATAGGGGAAATAGGAAAACAAAACGAACGAGAGCGCGAAAAGGCGGAACGTCCGCTTTCTTTATTTTGCTCTTTTGGCGCGCGACGGAAAGGGGGGAGGGCGCGTTTTTCGACGTTTTTCCAACGAGAACGGCGAGCGAAACGCCCGAAACCTCCGACGAGGCAAAACGGGCAAGACGCGGCGACGAGCGAAAACGGGCGCTCCGCGAAGTCGGCGGCGTTTGCGCGAAATTACTTCGACGGCGAGTCGACGCGGCGACCGAGCGCGTTCCAATCGTCGGCGATTCGGCGGAGCGCTTCGTCGAGCGGAACGGCGCGGAAGCGTTCGGCGTCGGCGTCGACGCGGCGTTCGAGGAGGCGTTTTTCGCGGAGTTTGCGGAGCGCGTCCTTAGCGTCGAAGTCGGCGACGATTCCGAAATTGTCGGCGAGCCAACGTTCCGCGGCGCCGTCGATTTCGCGTTCGGTCGCCCAACCGTCGCAAAACGACGCGGCGAAGTAACCGAGGATAAGCTCCTTCGTTTCCTGTTCTTCCGCCGTCGAGACGAGAAGCGAAATCGCGGCGCGGTTCGACGCGAGCGTTTGATGATAAAGCGAACTCGAATAACGTTCCCAATATTTCGTTCGGCGGTTCAGGAGACCGAACGCGCTCTTGATCGACGCCGTCGCGAAACTGACGAGCAAGACGAAAAAACCGAACAACGTGATCGCCGACGCGAGAAAAAGTTTCAGCGACGCCGCGACGACCGTTCCGAGGAAACCGCCGCCGATCTTCAAACCGTCGAAGAGCGGAAACGCCAACTCGACGCGCGGCGCCGCCAGTTTCAAGTCTTCCAACGGAACGTTTTTGAAGAGTTTAAGAACGATCTCTTGGCGTTCCGTCGTCGCTTCGAACGCGTCGTCGCCGTCGACGAGTTCGTCGAAAAACGACCGGGAACGCGGTTTCAAGCGCGCCAAGACGCAAACGCGGCTCAAGCGTTCGCTCTCGACTTCGACGACGCGACCGGCGCACTTCCAACGCGGATAGGCGACCGGCTCCGTTTTGACGACGCCGCGAACGAAAACGCGGTGTTCGAAAAAGTCGTCGTAACGCGCGACGACCGGAACCGAACCGGGACGTTTGAGGCTTAAACAGCGGTTCAACTCGTCTTTCGGGAGTTCGAAAAAGTTCGCGGCGCGCAGAACTTTTTGAACGTCGGCGAAAAATTCGTCGGGTCGGCGCGTTTGCGTTTCCGGCGCGTCCGTCGGTTCGTCGAGCAGATCGGCGTCCGGGTCGAACGGGGCGAACGTTTCGTTGAGTCGGCGTTCGACGCGGAAAAAGTCGAAATGGATTCGTTCGGCGCAACGTTCGGCGAAGCGGCGGCGTTCGGCGCCTTCTTCTTCCGACGGCGCGGAGGCGGCGAGGCGTTCGACGAGCGGCGCGAAACGGAGCGGGAGAAAATTTTCGCGCGGAACTTCGCCGCCGAACAACGCGTCGACGTCGAGCGAGCAAACGAGCCGTTTCGGACGGAGCGCGGGAACCCAACGTTCGGCGCGAACGAAAAGGAACTCGAGACGGTCGAAAACGAGGTCGAGAATCGGCTCCAAGTCGCAGTTCAACGCGGCGCGAGGGAGCGCGGCGAGCTTGCGGAGGAACGGTTTCGGCGGCGCGGCGGGTTTCATCGGCGAACGACGGGAAAACAAGAAAAAGGAAAACGGCGCGAAATAAAAAACGACGGCGCGTTAAACGAACCGTCGTTTTTAATTGTCGGACGCGGCGCGGCGGAACTTGAGTCGAACCGCGTCGGCGCCGGGCGTTATTCGGCGTCCGGTTCGATCGTAATGTCGTACTTCATCGAGCCTTTGACGTCGATCGTCAAGCCGCTTTGCTCCGGATTCGAGTATTTCGGCGGAACGTCGTTCGTCGTGCCGAGCATCGTGGCGGTCGCTTCGCCGGTCGCGGTTTCTCGTTCGACGTCGCCGAAGCGCATCGTTTCGGTGAGGTAAACTTTATAGGAGCCTTTCGGAACGCCGTCGCCCGGTTTGAGCGTGCGCATCTCGAAGGTTCCGTCGTCTTTGATCGAGCCTTTGCAGATGATTTTGTCGTCGGTGAAGTTGACCGTGCCGACCGTCAGCGGCGAACCGTCGGCGAACGTAACTTTGCCGGTTACCTTGGGCTTGCCGCAACCGGTCGCGACGACCGAGACGGCGAACAAAAGCGCGCAAAGGGTTAAATAACGAGGAGTTTTCATCGGCGGGCCTTTCCGTCGGTCGAGGTTTAACGGGAATTAAGTAAAGGAAAACGGAAAGCGAACGCGCTCGGAGCGGAAAGGGGCGAACGCGTTCGTTTTCAACGGTTGAACGAGAATCAGTCGGCTTCCGGGGTTTGACCGTCGTCGACCGTGGCGTAGCGACCGAGGATCGTATGCGCAGTCGTCGCGGCGAAGTAGCGGACGGAACCGTCGGCGAGGAGGAAGTTCGCGCCGCCCGGGTGCCAAGAGCCGAAACCGCAGTTGATCGACGCGTGATTGTCGGCGGCGAGGTTGTCCCAAGGCCCGGCCAAGCCGTTTTGCAGCGTGCTATACGGTTTGCCGCCTTCCCAATAGTTGACCAAGCAACGGGCGAAGCTGGCGGAGCCGGTCGATTCCGCGCCGCAAAGATACGAACAGTCGTGGCATTGCGACCAGTTGTTCGTCGACGGAGCGGTCGTGTTGCAGACGCCGAGACCGTCGATCGGAATATGTTTTTCGCCGATGAAGAATTGGTTGCTCGTGCCGTCGGTGATGCGGGCCATCGTGTCGCGCGGTTGCCAACGTCCGAACTGTTCGTCTTGGCATTTCGAGCCGCGGAACGGGCCGCGTTGGTACGTTTGACGGTTGTCGTTGCGGATTTCGACGACGCGAACGTAATAGTGCCCGTCGTGGTTCGACGCGGACGATTTGCCGTTTTGGCCGGAGTTCGAGTCGGTCGACATAACGATGGCGTAGTCGGTGCAGGGGCCCGCGGCGCAGTCGCCGGTCGACGTGTTAACGTAGTCGATGGAGGCCGGAGCGGAGCGTCGCGTCGGGCAGACCATATACGGGACGGCGGAGAAGCCCTTTTTCTCTTCTTCGGTCAGCGTAACGCCGTCCCAGCCGCCGGAGGAGTTCCAGAAGTATTGGCCGAGCGTAACGAAGCCGCCGGAGCCGGTTTGGTCTTTGCAGAAGCATTCGTAGAGCGCCTGTTGTTCCGCGAACGGGTAAATCAGGCCCCAAAACGTCGCGCGGTGCCAAGCGACGGCGGCGGGCGGGAGACCTCCGCGAGCGTCGTTAAAGTTGTGGATCGCGAGACCCATTTGCTTCATGTTGTTCGTGCATTGCATCCGACGCGCGGCTTCGCGGGCCGCTTGAACCGCCGGCAAGAGCAAGCCGATCAAAATCCCGATGATGGCGATGACGACGAGGAGTTCGACGAGCGTGAAGCCGCGTCGGTAAAATCGGTTTTTCCCCCCCATATTAACAAGTTGGGACGTCATAAGTAACCTTTCGCGTTAAAATATAAAGTAATAAACGGTAATTACGATAATTGCCGAATCGGTTGAAAAGTGAAAATAGGTAGGCCGAATTGAAGCGCGTCGCGCTTGCCGAGCGTTCGAAGCGTTTTTCAACGTCGGAACGTTAATGTTAACGCGTCGAAGGCGGCGAGGTTCCGCGTTTCGAGGAAATTTTTCGGAAATAAACGAAAACGACGGTTAAGGTTGCGACGGTCGACGCGGCCAACGTTGCGGGCGGCGGCGATCGCGGTGAAAAGTAAGGAAAAGAACGGACGAGACGGAAAAAAGCGGCGGCGCCCGCGTCGCGTTTGCGAAAAGTTGGGAACTCTTCGCGTCGTCGTCGCTTACAAACGTTATTTTAACGAAGTCGAAAGGCGATTGCAAGTTTTTTTTCGCTTTTTTTAAATTTTTTGGAGAATTTTTTCGCAACGCGCTTTACGGAGGCTTAATTTTGAGATTATTGTTGTTTTGCTTGTTTTTCGAAACAGACGTTTGGTAAAAGCGGCAAAAAATGACGAGAAAATGGGCGCGCTTCGGAAAATAGGTAAGGAAAAACGCGCCGAGGCCTTGACAAAATCCCGAAAAACGCGAATAATAACGACGTGCGCGTTTGCGCGAACGTCAAGCGGCGTTTTCGCGCGTAAGGCGCTTTTCTTTCCGACGGAGCGCGTCGACGCCCTTTTTTCGCGACCCCTGCAAACGACGTCTTTAGATTTTTCAAGCGAACGAATCGGGCGACCGTTCGGCAAGCGTTCTTTACGTCGGAAAATATTGAAAATTTAAGGGAGGTTTTCTGTAATGAAAATCAACAAACGTTTTGCGAACGGGCTGGCGGCGGCGCTTCTCGCGTCGACGTTCGCTTTTGGAACGAACGACGTCGTTCCGTGTTTCGCGCAAGATAACGCTCCGACGGCGACCGTCGTCGAAAATACCGAAGGAACCGAAGCTTCGCAAGCCGCCGTCGTCGCGCAAGACGACGCGAAAGGTCTTAAGGAAGCGCAAGCCGCCGACAAGGCCGACGAACAAGGCTCGGATCGCGTCGGGTTCTTTAGCCTTTTCGGGGTTCTTTGGATTCTCTCGTTGGCCGGAGCGGTCGCCGCGCTGGTTTTCGCGGTGAAGTTCTTCAAAACGATGATGAAGGCCGACGAAGGGAACGAAGAAATGATCAAGATCGCGGCGGCGGTTCGCAAGGGCGCCAACGCGTATCTGAAGCAACAATATAAAGTCGTCGCGATCTTCTTCGTCGTCATTTGGGCGTTCCTGATGTACTTGGCTTGGGGCCCGGGCGTTCAAAACAAGATCGTTCCTTGGGCGTTCCTGACCGGCGGTTTCTTCTCCGGTTTGGCCGGTTGGTTCGGGATGAAAACGGCGACTTGGGCTTCGTCGCGCACCGCGGCGGGCGCTCAAAAATCGTTGAACGAAGGCTTGCAAGTCGCGTTCCGTTCGGGCGCGGTGATGGGCTTGACGGTCGTCGGGCTCGGCCTTCTCGACGTCGTTCTTTGGTTCGGCGCGCTCTACTGGATTTTCCCGATGTTCAACTGGACGATGGACTTGACGGAAATTACGGTCGTTATGCTCTGCTTCGGGATGGGCGCCTCTTCGCAAGCGTTGTTCGCTCGCGTCGGCGGCGGCAACAATACGAAGGCCGCGGACGTCGGCGCCGACGTGGTCGGTAAAGTCGAAGCCGGGATT
>JAFSDX010000021.1 GCA_017436025.1 Thermoguttaceae bacterium | reverse complement strand
CGTTTCCGTCGGCGCCATCAAGACCGCTTGCGCTCCGTTGGCGACCGCCTGCAGCATCGCGTAAATCGCGACGACCGTTTTGCCGGAGCCGACGTCCCCCTGCAGGAGCCGATTCGTCGGAACCGGGCGCCCCATATCGGCGGAAATTTCGGCGATCGCGGCGTTTTGCGCTTCGGTTAGCTCGAACGGGAAGAGCGAACGAATACGGGCGTCGATTTTTCCGTTGCGCGGCAAAGGAGGCGCCTTCATATTGACGCGCCGTCGAGCGCGGCAAATCGCCAACGCTAACTGCAATATTAGCAACTCTTGGTAAACGAAACGCCGTCGCGCGAACGCCGCCTCCTCCGCCGTCGCCGGGAAGTGAATTTTGCGAATCGCGTCGGCGATCGGCGCCAACCGACGCGGCGCCAAATACTCCGTCGGGAACGCTTCGGGCAACAAATCGGGCAATTTTTCAAGCGCGTTTTTAATTATCGTTTGAATCTGATATTGCGTTAACCCTTCGGTCAACGGGTAAATCGGCAAGATTCGCTCGTCGTCGGAGTTTGCGCCGTTTCCCGAGCTTGCGTCTTCGCCGTCCGTCGCGCCATTTCCGCCAATCGACGCCAACCGCCCGTCTTCGCCAATCCCCCCATTTTCCCCGCTTTCGTTCGACGCGTCGCCGGAAAACTCAAAATCGTCGCTTAGATAAGTCAATTTCGGATGCGAAAATTGCCAAAGCGTTCCGGATTTCCGTTTCGGTTTCCCGGTCAACATAACGCGACGCCCAAATCGGAACGTTTTCGCGATAAACGCTTGATTGAACCAAAGGCATTGAACGACTTCGTCGCCGACCGCGACGTCGAGCGTTACGATCGGCCCGCGCCGGGAAAATCGCGTTCGATAATCTTCAATCGTTCCGCAAATCGACTGAATTTCGTCCTCGACGAGGTCGTCGACGCTCCGTTTGAGCGAAATTTCCAGATAGTCGCGAGGAAAAAAGAAGAGCAAGTCGAACGCTCGAAAGACGCCGAGACGCCGCAAAATCTCGGCCCGCCGCGTTCCGACGCCCTTCACGAACGCGACCGGCGCTCGCAACGGGTCGCCGTCGAACGTCGGAGCGTTTCCGGGAATATTTCCCGCGCCCAAATTCGAACCGTCGAAACGACGTTCCCAACGCCCGGCGCCGTCAAATTCGTTAAACTCGGTCATCTTTTCCCCTTAACGTCCCTTGATTTTTCAAAAAAAACGCTCGGGACTCAATATTGACGCGTTTTGATTTTTCGAATAAACCGCCCAAAAAAACCAATATCGACGCCTTATTTTTTATTTTCAAACGCCGTTCGACGACAAAAACGCGCCGAACGACGTTTTATCCCGCCGTTGCGACGCGTTTTCGTTGCGACTCGTTTTCCGCCGTTCGCGTTATTCGGCGGTTTTGCCGATATTCGGGTCGAGTTCGCTCGCCTTCGCCATATCGGCCTCATAAGCCGCGTCGTCTTTCAGTTGGCGATAAACTCCGGCGCGCTCGAAGTAAACCTCCGGATCGTTCGGGTTAATTTCGATCGCTCGCGTCAAGTCGGCCAACGCGGAATCCCAATCGGCGACGTTTTTAAAGTAAAGTCCGCGACATTTGTACGCCGGAAAACAGGCGGCGTCCTTCTCGAGCGCGGCGTTGTAATCGGCGAGCGCGTCTTCCCAACGTCCGGCGTCGGCGCAGATTTTCCCGCGAATCGCGTTCGTCATCGGGTTCGCCGGCTCGAGTTCGATCGCTTTCGTCAAGTCGGCGAACGCCGCGTCGTATTCGCCGCGCTTTTGATAAAGGACGCCGCGGTTCGTATAAAAGTTCGGCGACGTCGGCTGTTCCTCGACGCAAACGTTCAAATCGGCGAGCGCTTTGTCGAGTTCGCCGAGACCGACGTAAGCGAACCCGCGGTTCCCGCGAACGGTCGTTTTCGTCGGGTCGATTTCCAAAACCGCGTCGAAATCGGCGACGGCTTTATCGTACATTTTTTGCCCCAAATACGATTCGCCCCGCCCTTTCAACGCGTCGAGCGAACGAGCGTCGACCGCTAAAGCCTTTGAAAACGCGTCTTCCGCTTCAACGTATTGTTGCGAACGCAGGTTCGTTTCGCCAAGGCCGACGAGCGCCGGGCCGAAATTCGGGTCGAGTTCGAGCGATTTTTGGAAACACTCGGTCGCCGTCGCCAAGTCGTTTTCGGCCAACCCTTGCATCCCGGCTTGGCAAAATTCGGCGGCTTCCCGCGTCTTATTCGAACAACCGGAAACGCCGAGCGCCGCGACGCCGAAGAGAAGCGCGACCGCCCATTTCCAAGACCAACCCAACGACAAACGCATTCCGCAACCTCCTTATCGTTAATCTCGACGGCTCCAATCCTCGAACCGTCTTGAAACGTTTTTCATTCTTTTCAAACGCGCTTTTAATCGCGCTTAACTTTAACCTTATCTTAACTTTCGTTCGTCGCTCGAAACGGCGAACGCGACGCGGCACTTTTTCGCTCGTTTTTCATCTTTTTCAAAAACGCGTTTTTCGTTCCTCCGCCGCCGTCAATCGCGCTCGAACGTCGGAACAAACTTCGCGACGTTGCGCGCGTCGCAAAGGGCGAGAACGGCGTCGCCGGGCCGAAAAACGAACGTCGCGTTCGGCGCCAAGACGGCGTTTTCTCGGATAACGGCGGCGATCAGCGACGGTCTCGGCAACCCTAAATCCTTCAACGGCGTCCGCGTCGCGGGCGAATCGGCTTCGACCTCCAACTCCAACACGTCGATCGAACCGGCCAAAAGTCGCGAGTTCTGAAAGACGAGCGCGCCGGTATGCATCAGCCCCTCGACCTGCCGCCCGACCACCTCGTAAGGGCTGATCACTTCGTCGATCCCCAACTTCCCGACGACGTTCGCGTAATCGGGCTGTTCGACGACGGCGGCCAAAAACTTCGCGCCGAGTTCGCCGGCCTCGACGCAGGCCATAATGTTGTCTTCGTCGCCGCCGGCGCAAGCGATGAACACGTCGGCGTTTCCAACGCGCTGCTCGGCCAAAACGTCGCGACGGCGCGCGTCGCCGAAAACGACGGTCGTTTTGGTCAACCGCCGCGCTAAAAATTCGCATCGCTCGCGCCGCGAGTCGAGAATTTTGACGTTGTAATTGCGCTTTTCCAACACCGCCGCGACGCTCAGCCCCGTTTCGCCGCCGCCCGCGACGACGACGTTGCGCTTCACAACCGACTGCGTTTGAAAGAGCTTTTTGACGTTTTCGACCTGCGCGCGCTCGCCGAGAAGCGTTACTCGGTCGCCGACCTCGACGCGATCGTTCGCCGAAGCGATCGAAACGGCGCCTTCGCGATTAATCGCCGCGACGCGCACCTCGGACGGAAGACGCAATTCGGCCAACGGGCGCCCGGTCGCCGCCGACGGTTTCGCGATCAAGACGTCCTGCATCTCCAGTTCGCCGCCGATAAAATGCTCGATCAGCATCGCGCCGGGTTCGCGAATGCGCCGCGCCAACTCCATCGCCGTCAAAAACTCAATGTCGAGCAAGCGGTCGAGCCCCAAATGGCGGCGGTAATCGAACGCGTCGACGTCCCGATAAAAAGGAGCGTAAACGCGAGCCGTCGAGCGCCGCGCGCCCATCGCTTTCGCGACGCTTCCCGCCAAGAGGTTCGTTTCGTCGTCGCCGGTCAGCGCGAGGCAAACGTCCGCCGTCGTCGCGCCCGCTTGAAAGAGCAAACTCGCTTGCGACGCGACGCCGCATAAAACGCGGGCGTCGAGTTCGTCGTCGAGCCAAGCGGCGCGCTCCGGGTCGCGCTCGACGACCGTTACTTCGTGTCGCTGTTCGCAAAGCGCTCTCGCGACGGAGCCGCCGACGTCGCCGCCGCCTAAAACTAAAACGCGCATCGTTCGCGCCTCGCTTCGCGGCGTCGCCGCTTTCCCGGGCGAATTTCGCCGTTCGTTTCGCCGTCGTTTCTTTTCAAAAAATCGCTCCTCGCCGTCGTTTGCGTCGGCGTTCGTCGGTCGTTTTTTCTCGGACGACCGCGCCGTTCGTCCTTGCTCGCGCTTCGGCGTCCGTCTTCCAACGAACGCGAACTTTAACTCGCGTTAGCATACCGATTTTTCAACGCCGCGTCAAGAGGTTCTCCCAACGCGGCGTTCGTTGAGCGTTCCTTGAGCGTCGCCAAGAGAAAAGCGCGCGAAAATCTTGCCGTCAAGGCCGCAAGAGCGCGAAAATTTCCGGCGCGTCCAACCGCTCGACGACGCAAACGGCGCCGGAAAAATCGGCGTTTCGGTTGTGTTCGGCGCGCAACATTCCGCAAACGAGCCCCGCCGCGTTCGCCGATTTGCAACCGGCCGGACTGTCTTCCAACGCTAGCGTTAATCCCGGTTCGACGCCGAAGCGCGCCGCCGCCGTCGCGTAAATTTCCGGGTGCGGCTTGCCGTTCGTTACGTCCTCGCTGGTCAGAACGAAGTCGAAGCGTTCGCCGATCCCGTCTTTTTTCAAAACTTCGCGAACGACGCGCGGCGCGCTGCTGGTGCAGACGCATTTCGGAATCGACCGCCGCTCCAACTCGTCGAGCAAGCGTTCCAAACCGGGCGTCGTCGAGTATCCGTCGTTCAAGAGTTCGATAAAGAGGTCTTCCGATTCCCGTTGGAGCGTTCGCCAATCCTCCGGCAAATTGAAACGCTCGATGAAGAGGCGGAAACAGTGTTCCGGCGGACGCCCGATGATCTGCGCGCAAAGTTCGGCGGTGTACTTGTGCCCGCGGCGCCCGAGAAGCGCGTCGGCGGCCTTCCAGTAAACCGCTTCGGTATCGAACATTAAACCGTCCATATCGAACGCGACCGCTTCCGCAAGCGCGGCGCCGTTCGGCGTTTTCCCTTCCATTTCAGCGTTCCCTTTTTATTTTTCTTTTCTTTATTCTTTATTCTTTATTCGCGTCAAAAATTTGCGCGTTCGGCGACGCTCGCCCCACTTCGGCGCGAAAAAAAGGAACGTCGGCGCGTCGACCGGCGTTCCTTTCCAGGGGCAACCCGTTTTAAATCAAACGGTTCAAGAAAGCGGTTCCTCGTACTTCAGAATCGGGTTGCGCGCCGCGCGGGTCTCGTCGAGACGCTTCACGACCGTGCCGTGCGGCGCCGCTTTGACGACGTCCGGCGTTTCGCGGCGCTCTTTCGCGATCTGCTTCATCGCCGCGATGAAATCGTCGAGACGTTCCTTCGTTTCCGTTTCGGTCGGCTCGATCATAATCGCTTCGTCGACGATCAACGGGAAGTAAATGGTCGGCGGATGGTAACCGAAGTCGATCAAGCGTTTCGCGACGTCGAGCGTGTGAACGTCGGAACCGCCTTCGAGTTTCTTCGGCGAGCAAACAAACTCGTGTTTGCAAAGCTCGTCGATCGGGAAATCGTAATCGTCGGCCAACTGCTTGCGAATGTAGTTCGCGTTCAACACGGCGTGTTGGCAAGCGCGCTTGATTCCTTCGCAACCGAGCGACAAGATGTAAGCGTAAGCGCGGACGCAGACGCCGAAGTTCCCGTAGAACGTCTTCACTTTGCCGATCGAAAGCGGACGATTATCGTCCAGTTCGTAACCGCCGCAATCGTTTTTGATAACGACCGGCGACGGAAGGAACGGCTCGAGGAATTTCTTGACGCCGACCGGGCCGGAACCGGGGCCGCCGCCGCCGTGCGGGGTCGCGAACGTCTTGTGCAGGTTGTAGTGGACGACGTCGAAGCCCATATCGCCGGGGCGCGCGACGCCCATAATGGCGTTCAGGTTCGCGCCGTCGTAATAAAGGAGCCCGCCCGCTTCGTGCGTAAGTCGCGCTATTTCAAGAATATCCGTTTCAAACAAGCCGAGCGTGTTCGGGTTCGTCAGCATCAAACCGGCGACGTCGGGGCCGAGTTTCGACTTCAAGTCTTCAAGGTCGACGCGGCCGCGTTCGTTCGACTTGACGACGCGAATTTCGTAACCGACGTTCGCCGCGCTGGCCGGGTTCGTGCCGTGCGCCGAGTCCGGAACCAAAATGACGCGCCGCTTTTCGTCGTCGCCGCGATGCTTGTGGTAAGCGCGGATAATCATAATCCCGGTCGCTTCGCCGTGCGCGCCCGCCGCCGGTTGGAGCGTAAACGCGTCCATTCCGCCGATTTGCGACAACATCAGCGACAGCTCGTACATCAGCTCGAGCGCGCCCTGCGCCGTTTCGACCGGTTGGTACGGGTGAATGTGCGCGAAACCGGGAAGACGCGCCGCGTATTCGCCGAGTTTCGGATTGTATTTCATCGTGCAGGAGCCGAGCGGGTACATGCCGTCGTCGACGCCGAACGCTCGCTTCGAAAGCGCGGTAAAGTGCCGCACCGCCTCGACTTCGCTAAGTTCCGGCAAACCGAGCGGCGTTTCGCGCCAGTGTTCCTCCGGAAGCGTCTCTTGGAGGTCGATTTCCGGCAGGTCTTGGAGCGGGAAACGGAAGTAGTTGCTTCCTTTAACGTGTTTTTCGTAAAGAAGTTTCATTCTTTCGCGCTCCTTTCTACTCGGCGTCCGCGTTTTCGTCGATCGTCGCTCGTTCCCCGGCGCCGCCGAATTGGAAGTCCTTCATGCAGTAGACCAATTCGTCGACCTCTTCGCGCGTTCGCTTTTCGGTGAAGGCGAGGAGAAGCCCGTCTTTCAGTTCGTAACCGCCGATAATGCCCCATTCGAGGAGGTAGCGGTTCATTTCGCGCGGATTGTCGACCTTAACGGCGAACTCGCGCAGGAACGGCGCGTCGTGTTGGAACTCAAACCCGGCTTTTTTCAACTCCGAATGCGCGTAACGGGCGATTCGGTGCGACGCGTTCGCCGCTTGTTTCAAGCCCAACGGCCCGACGAACGCCAAGTAAACCAACGCCGTCAACGCGTTCAACGCTTGGTTCGAGCAGATGTTCGAACTCGCTTTTTCGCGGCGGATGTGTTGCTCGCGCGCTTGCAGCGTCAAGACGTAGGCGCGTTTCCCTTCCGAGTCGACCGTTTCGCCGACCAAGCGGCCCGGGATTTTGCGGAGCAACTTCTTCGAAACCGCCATAAAACCGAGGTGCGGCCCGCCGAAACTCATCGCGTTCCCGAGCGGTTGCCCGTCCCCGACCGCGACGTCGGCGCCCCATTCGCCCGGCGACTTAAGCATCGCCAACGCGATCGGATCGACCGACATAATCGAGAGCGCGCCGACGCCCTTGGTCGCGGCGATCATTTGCCCGACGCGCTCCAAGTTCCCGTAAAAGTTCGGGTATTGGATAACGACCGCGGCGACGTTCTTCGCTTCGGCGGTCAAGACGGCGTTCAACGCGTCCAAGTCGACGATCCCGTTTTTCTCCGGAACGACGCGGGTTTCGAAGAGCCCGGACGCGGCGTAAGTCTCGACGATGCGAGCGTAATCGGGGTTCAACGTCGCCGGAATCAAGACGATTTTGCGCTTCGTCGTTTCGGCCGACATAACGCAAGCTTGCGCGAGCGCGCTCCCGCCGCAGTACATCGACGCGTTCGCGACGTCCATCCCGGTGAGGCGGCAGATCGCCGTTTGATATTCGAAGATCGCCTGCAGAATCCCTTGGCTGATCTCCGGTTGGTAAGGCGTGTACGCGGTAACGAACTCCGAGCGACCGACGATCGCGTCGACGGCGGTCGGAATGTAGTGGTCGTAGCAACCGGCGCCGAGGAAGATCGGCGAGTCGTCCGCCGTGTAGTTCGCCAACGCGAGTTCTTCCAACTGCCGCCGCGCCGACATTTCCGTCGCTCCGCGGCTCTCCGGCAACAGACATTGTAAACGAATTTCCTCCGGAACGTCGACGAATAAATCGTCCAACGAGGAGAGCCCCGTCGCGCGCAGCATTTCCTGAACGACGGGGTCGGGATTGGGAGCGTATCGCATCGTTAGCGCAACCTGTCTTGTGGTTAAAGGGTGAAAAAGCGAATCGACCGACGCGACCCTCGGCGCGACGCGTCGCCGACCGTCCGTCGCAAGAAATAAATAAGCGACGAACGACGGACGCCGCCCGAATTAAAAGCGACAAAAATCAAATTCTACGTTTCCGCCGACTTCGCCGCGTCTCTTTCGTTTAGTATACTCTATCTTTCGCGTCGCGTCAAGAAGCCCCGACGCTCGCGGAGGCGTCCGAAACGCAAAAAATCCTCCGACGCGCCGGAAAGAGCGTCGAAGGATTTTAGCGCGTTCGTCAAAATCGGCAAAGTCGACCGACTCCGCCGTTTCCCGCGTCAGAGTTCCGGGTTGCGGTCGAGTTTGAAGTCGGCGGTTTTCGTCGATTTGTCGACTTTTTGCGTCAAACCGGACGTCGCCGCCGACAGATATTTCGCGTCGATCGCGGGCGCGGTGACCGGGTCGGTAACGGAACCGTCCGGGAGTTCTTCGCTTTCGCGGACGACCGCTTCGACGCCGACGAAGTAAACTTGGTAGTCGCCCGCCGGGATTCCGGCTTTCTCGCCGAAGTTCATTTCATATTTGCCGTCGACGATGTTTCCGCGCCCTTGCGTTTCGCCGGAAACGAAGCAAATCGTCCCGCTTTCGACCGGCGCGCCGTCGTCGGAGTAGGTAACCGTCCCGGTCAGTTTGACGTTGCCGGAGCATCCGACGCAGAAAGCCGCCGTCGCTAACATCAGCGTGTAAAATAAATTGCGCATTATCGTTATTTCTCCCTAACGCCGACCGCTCCGCGCGGAGCGTCGACGCCGAAATGAAGTTCAATTTGAGTTAAGTCGTTGGCTCGCGGCGCTTCGACGACCGTCAAGCCGCCGAAAACGCCGAGAACGTCGCGAACGTCGCTCGAATCAGTCGAGCGATTCCGTGCCGCCGTCGCTAACGTGCGCGAATTTGCCGAGCGTGCCGGCGTAAGCGGTCGTCGAAATCGCGCGGACGGAACCGTCGCCCATCACGAAGTTGACGACGCCCGCGTGCCAGGAGCCGAAGAAACGGTGCGGGTTCGTCGTGTCGCGCGGCGACGCGAGCGGGCAGGATTCCGCGACGGCGCGTCCGATCGCCCAGTCGCGTCCGTTGCCGCCGGTCGCGCCGAGGTAGTTTTGGTCGTGCCGCCAAGCGGTCGACTCGGAACCGAGCATTCCGATCGGGATGTGTTTTTCGCCGAACATGAATTGGTTCGTCGTCCCGTCGACCCAACGCGACATCGCGTCGCGCGGCTGCCAAGTGCGTTCGTCGCCGGAAACCGCGATCTTAGCGCGGCGGAACGGCGAGAAGTTCCCGGCGCTCAACGCGTAGGACGTGTCTTCGCCGCCGACCCATTGGAAGTCGGTGCAATCGGGCGACTTATACGTCGTGTAAATGACCGGCGCGTAGTCGGCGAACGGGCCGTAGGACGCGATCGATTTGAGGCCGTTCATCGTAACGCCGTCGTGCGTCAAGCCGGCGTCGGTCAGCGGCGCGCCCGCGACGCCCGCGCGTCGGCTCGGGCATTTCACGTAGGGAACCGCGCTGATGTTTTCGCGGAGTTGGTCCGTCATGTACTCGGTGTTGCGCCAAAACGTGTCGCCGGTTCCGCTGTTCGAACGGCAAAGGTCTTGCCCGAAACCGGAGGAAGCGTCGTTCGCGCCGCGCCAGTTTTCCAGGACGTCGTAAATCGCCGTTTGCTCCATATACGGCCAAAGGAGCGGCAAAATCGTCGCGTGTCCGATGTTAAGGTCGAGCGGCGGGAGCTTCCCGGTCGACGATTCGAAGTTGTGAACCGCCAAGCCGAGTTGCTTCATATGGTTCGTGCATTGCATCCGACGCGCCGCTTCGCGCGCCGCTTGAACCGCCGGCAAGAGCAAACCGATCAAAATCCCGATAATCGCGATGACGACCAACAATTCGACTAACGTGAAACCGCGACGGGAAAGTCTGCCCCCCCCCCCCAATTTACCAATTTCAACATAACTCCATCCTCCTCGCGCTCGACGGCGCGGTCGTTGAGAAAAAACGATGAAAAGCCGCGTTCGCGTTTTGTGCAAAACGCAGAAAACACGGACGAAACAACGACGCGACGTCCGCCGCGCCGTCGCAAACCTTTAAACGTGGTCGGGCTTGCCTTCAACGTCTAATATATCAAAGCCGAACGGACGGGTCAAGAAAATTCGTCTCGTTTTCGAAAAATTTTCAAATTTTCCGTTTCGAACGATTTTTCTTTCCGCGTCGCGTTCGCCTCGACGCCGCCGAACCGCTTCTTCCGCTTTTTTCGATCGTTTAAACTCGCCGGAGGTTGAAGCTCGCCGCGCGTTGCGATGCAAACGCCGTTCTTTACAGCGATTCCGTTCCGCCGTCGCTGACGTGCGCGAACTTGCCGAGCGTTTTCCCGGCGGCGGTCGTCGAAATCGAGCGAACCGCGCCGTCGCCCATCACGAAGTTGACGACGCCCGCGTGCCAAGAACCGAAGTAACGTTGCGCGTTCGTATAATCGCGAGCCGACGCGAGCGGATACGCTTCCGAAACGGCGCGGCCCAGCGCCCAGTCTCGACCGTTCGAGTCCGTCGCGGCGAGGTAGTTTTGGTCGTGCCGCCAAGCGACGGAGTCGCCGCCGAGCATCCCGATCGGGATGTGTTTTTCGCCGAACATAAATTGGTTGCTCGTCCCGTCGATCCAACGGGAAATCGCGTCGCGCGGCTGCCAAGTCCGCTCGTCCCCGGCGACCGAAACGACGGCGCGGCGGAACGGCGAGAAGTTTTTCCCGTGCAAGGCGTACTGATCCGCGGCGCCGACCCATTGGAAGTCCGTGCAAGCGGGCGACTTATACTCGGTGTAAATAACCGGCGCGTAGTCGGCCAGCGGCCCGTAGGACGCGCAGGATTGGAGTCCGTTTTGCGTAACGCCGTTGTGCTTCAGCTCCGTGTTTGTCAACGGGGCCCCGGCGACGCCGGAACGGCGGCTCGGGCATTTCACGAACGGAACCGCGCTGAAATTCTTGCGCAGTTCGTCGGTCATATAGTCGGTGTTGCGCCAAAAAAAGTCGCCGGAACCGGCGTTGGAGCGGCAGAGGTCTTGGCCGAACCCGGACGTTTTGTCCTTGGCGCCGCGCCAGTTTTTCAGGACGTCGTAAATCGCCGCTTGCTCCATATACGGCCAAAGGAGCGGCAAAATCGCCGCGTGCCCCATATTAATGTCGAGCGGCGGGAGCTTGCCGGTCGCCGACTCGAAGTTGTGAACCGCCAACCCGAGTTGTTTCATATGGTTGACGCATTGCATCCGACGCGCCGCTTCCCGAGCCGCTTGAACCGCCGGAAGCAACAATCCGATCAAAATCCCGATAATCGCGATAACGACCAACAACTCGACGAGCGTAAAGCCGCGGTTGCCCAACTTGCCTAAATTAACGCAGTTTTTCCGCATAACTCAACCTTTTTTTTCGCTCAAAACGCCGGTTTTCAAGGAGTTCGCGTTCTTATTTGCCTCAAACGCGCGCTCGAACCGCCGCCTTCGCGACGTTCAAAAGAAGCCCACAATTTCAATCGATCCAACGTTTCTGTTAAACGTTAACCCGATTTTATCCGACGCGTTCCGGCAAGTCAAGCAAAATCCCGCGCCTTTCCGAAAAAATCTCGATTTTTTCGCGTCGCCGCCGTTATTATCGACGCCCGCCGTTTTCGCCCTAAATTCGCGCTATTATTAATGGGAAACGCGAACCGCTCGACCGTCGTCAATCCGCCGCCTTCAACGCCGCTTCCAAACGCCGCCCAATCTCCCGCGCCAACCATTGCCGCGCGTCGTCTTTTCGCGAAATTTTATCCGCTTTTTTAACGCCGGAGCCCCAATAGACGCCGCGCTTTTTCTCGTAAAACTCGGTCAACTTTCCAATTTTCAACCAAGACGCGTTCTGCGGACGCCCTCCCGCGCTAGAAGTTTCGACGCGCTCTCCGCCGGGCGCGACCCAAACGTCGAGCCCTTTCATCCAACGAACTTTCGTTCCTATAATCTCGACGTAAAGCGCTTTCGCCGCTTGAAAAAGAGCGTTGCAACGGTCGAGCCGATACTCGAGAAGGGACGCCAACCGCTCCCGCCAATCGTCCGAAAGCGCGTCGGAACGGGTCGCGGGCGCCAATTCCCCGCTCGCTTCCTCCCCTTCGCTCGACGTTCCGGCTTGCGCTTCGGCGATCAGCTCGTCCAACTCGCCCAAACGCGGGAAATTATCGGCTCGGACGCCGTCGAAATTAAACCCGTAATTTAAATCGTCTTGCAACCTTTGAAAATACTCTTCGGCTTTCCGACGCGCCCTTGTCTCGTCCGCCGGAATCTTCCGCAACGCCGCCTTGCAACGCCGCCCGATTTCGCGCGATCGCGTCGAATAATACGGAACCAACGCCGACGCATTCGCGTCAAAAATCAATTTTTGCGTCGCCGATTCCGAGCCGCCGTCCCGCCTCGCCGTCTCAACGCGCCAACAAACGGGAACCCGAAAGATTCGCGGGTCGAAATCTTCAAGATCGAAGCGATCTTTTATTCGCCGAAACTCTTCGAGTTCCTCCGCCGACGTTTCGGGAAAATCGCGATCCCAATATTTCTCGCCCCGCGCGTCCGCCTCCTCCGCCAACCGCTCGAGCCGCGCTCGCGTCTCGTAAAACCGCGCGACTTCGTTCGCCGCCGCCAAAAACGAATTCTCCTCCTCCGGCCCGGTAAAATCGAGTCCGAAATTAAACTCCGCCGCCTCCGCCAAGCGCGCCGCCAAACGCGGTTCGATCTCGGCGACCGGCCCGCGCCATTCGCTCACCCCCCCTAAATACCAAGAGTAAACGCATTGCCGACGATACGACGACCGCCTCAAATCTCGCGCAAACGAAACGTCGTTATGATCGGCCCAACATTCCTTAACGCAACGCTCGCCGAAGCGAACGTCGCCGGTTTCGCAGTCGAGCCAAACGCCGTCGTCCCAGCTTCCAAACCGCTTTTCCCGAACGTCTTTCAACCGCCAATAAATCTTGTCCGCGCCGCGCTTTACGACGCTCCGCGAAAGATTCTCAAAAACGAGAATCTCCTCGTCGCGCCCCTTAATTGGCCAATATTTCAATTCTTTCGCCATATCAACACCGTTTCGATTTTCAAAAATTCAAACGCTCGCTGGTCAAAAAACAAAACGTTTTTCAATCTTTTCAAACGACCGTCAATTCCCCGCCTTCAACGCCGCTTCCAAGCGCCGCGAAATTTCCCCCGCCAACCAATGCCGCGCTTCGTGTCTCTTCCCAATTTTCTTCGCTTTCTTCATTCCCGAACCCCAGTATTCGCCGCGTTTAAGCTCGTAAAAATCGGCGACCTTTCCCAAATTCAACCAGTTCGCTCCTTTCGCCGGCCGCCCCGCGCAAAGCTCCGTCGTATCGCAACCGGGCGAAACCCAAACTTCGAGCTTTTTCATTTCGCGAACCGACGCCCCGACGATGGCGGCGTAAACGGTCTTCGCCGAATCGAAATAGGCGCGGTAACAGTCGTAACGGAAAGCGATTAACGCCGGAAGCCGCTCTCGCCAATCGTCCGAAAACGCGTCCGAACGTTCCGCTCCGTAATCGAAAACAATTTCGCCGTTTTCCAACTCGACGCTCTTCGGCGGCGCCGTTCGCCCGGACGTTCCGGCCTTCGCGACGGCGACCAAATTTCTCAACGTCCCAAGAAAAACCGGCCTTTCATTCGAAGACCACCAATTACCGTAAAAATCGAACCAACGCGTCAACGCGCGACGCCGCTCCTCGCTTTTCGAACGAACCAGATACGCTTCCGTCTCTTTCCTCCTTTCCTTCAAATACTCCTCGAAATCTTTCCCCAATTTCAACGAGGAACACCAGAAGTAGACTTTTAACGGTTCTTCGTAAACGACTTCCCCGTCTCGGCAAAATCGCCAAAATTTCTTGACTTCCGCGGCGTTCCAGTAAATCGGAATATCGCTCTCGTCGGTTTCTTCGCTCTCGTTCGCGTCCTTTTTTTTGTTCGTCGGCTTCTTCTTTTTTGGGACGTATTTCCCCTTTTCCAGCGCCGCGAACTCGTCGTTACTCCAATAATCGAAACGGTTTTCGTCGTTTTCTTCATTCGCCTTTTCTTCCGCGCGCCAATCCTCGAACGCCTCGTTCGCCCAATATTCGAACTCGTTTTCGTCTTCGTCGTCCTCGGCGTTTTCCCGCTCTTCCTCCGCTTTTTTGCGACGAAACGCCTCGCGCGCCTCGTAAAACCGAACGATTTCGTTCGCGTTTTTTAGGAACGCGTCGTCGTCCGCCGTCTCCTCCGGGCCGTCGAAACCGAGCCCGAAGTTGAACTCCGCCGCCTCCGCCAACCGCGCCGCCAAACGCGGCTCGATCTCGTCGACCGGCCCGCGCCATTCGTTCAAAACGCCCAACGGCCAAACGTGAACGGACGCGTCCCAACATTTCCGCGCGCCCCGATAAGCATATGGTTCGTCGGAATACCTAAACTCTTTATCGAACGGGTTCCAAGACGGCTGAGGGCAAGACGGCGTAAAGAAATCGGGCTGCGAAAAATAAGGGGGCTTATACGCAATACGGCTCGGATATTTATATTCGTCGCTCTTCTCGTCCCAGCGCTTCGCGTTCTCGATCTCGTCGTCGTAAACGTCGCTCCATCCTTCCCTTACAAAGCGGTCGCCGAAACAAATATCGCCAGTTTCGCAGTCGAGCCAAACGACGTCGTCCCAACAGCCTATCCCCTTTTCCTCCGTTCCTTTCATCCGCCAATAAATCTTGCCCGCGCCTCGTTTTACGACGCTCCGCGAAAGGTTCCGAAAGACGGGAATTTCCTCGTCGCGCCCCTTAATTTGCCGATATTCCAATTTGCTCGCCATTTTGTCCGCCGTTTTCTTTGCGCTAAAACTAACGTCGCCGCTTTTCGAACGCCGCGCTCCCAACTCGCTTACTATTATCCTTCCAAAAATTTCCGACGTCAACCCAAGGTAGGACGCCAGGCGTCCTACCTGCGCAAAATATTTTCGCCAACCCCGCCGCCCGAACGTCCCGAAAAAAACCAAAAAAGCGCTCCGAGGCGCGAACCCCGGAACGCTTCCCCAGCATTAAACGTTATCAAACAACGACTTACAACCGACGCTTCCAAACGCGGTAAAGGAAGTAAGCCGCGACCGCGAACGCGATCAAGCCGACCGTTCGACGAATCCGATCGCCTCGACCGCGCGCCGCGCCGTAATCGAGATACGGTCGAACCGCCGCGATCCAGTACCCGGCCTGTTTCGCGTCGGCGGAGCTAATCCGTTCCCCGGCTTGCGCTTGCGCCTGCAACTTCGCGAGAAACAGCAACTTTTCGACGATCCCCTTGGGCAGTTCCCCCGCCGCCGCGCTCGTCTTTTCCGCCAAGTCGGCCCCTTGCGCGCCGAAGTTTTCGGTCAACAGCGCCTCGAAACGCTTCGTTTCTTGCAAAATTTTCCCCGCTTTCCCCATTCGCTCCGCCTCCTAAGCTCGATTTGCCCAACATTTTTCAAACAATTCAAACGAGCAAAAAAACCGGGCTTTTCCGACTTTTCCCGCCCGCTCGCTCGCGCTTTCACCCGATTTGCCCGACGTTTTTCAAACAATTCAAACGAGCGGAAAAAACCGGGCTTTTCCGACTTTTCCCGCCCGCTCGCTCGCGCTTTCCGCTATTCGGCGCAAGGAATGAAGCCGCCCGCCATCGCCCAAGCGATTTTGATCGCGTCGGCGCCGGTCGGTTTCAGCGTTCCGTCCTCTTGATTGATCGCGAAGACGAACGACGTCCCGGTTTTCTTGTTGCTAACGATCAAATAACGGCCGGTCGGGTCGATCATAAAGTAACGCGGAAACTTGCCTTGCGTCGAAATCCGTTGAATTAACGGAAACGCCGCGTCCCCCGCTTTTCCGGCGAGCGTTTCGGTCGCGTCGAACGCGACGAGCGTGTTTTGCCCGCGGTTCGTCCCGTAAACGACCGTCTTGCCGTTCGGGAGCGCGACTTTGAAAATTTCCGCCGTCTTGTTGCCGTAAGTATACTCTTTACCGTCGACAAGCGTTTCTTCGTCGGTCAGTTTTTCGCGATATTTGTCTTCGATCGTCGTCCAAGAGCCGAGGACGCCGGGGTCGCCCTTTTCGAAATCCGGACGGAAAACGGAGAGCGTCGAATCGAGTTCGTTCAAGACGTAAACGACCAAATCGCCGTTTTTATCGGTCGCGAAGTCGAGGTGGCGCGGCCCCGCTCCCGGCGGCGTCGGGAGGAACGGAACCTTCGCTTCCTCTTCGAGCGCGCCGGTTTCCTCGTTCAGGCGAGCGACGTAAACTTTGTCGGTTCCGAGGTCGCACATCAGGACGCGCCAAACGCCGTTCGACTCGGCGAAATACGCCGCGTGCCCGTAAGGTTGATTTTGGCGACGCTTATTCGGCCCGGAGCCTTTCCCCTTATATTTGGCGGTTTGTTTAGCCAACGAACCGTCGGCGTTCGTCTTGTAAACGACGAAGTCGCCGCTGACGTAATTCGAGACGACGACGAACTTTCCGTCCGGTCGCGCCGCGACGTGACAGGCCGCCGCGCCGTCGTTCGACATAAAGTTCAAGACGTTAAGAGCGCCGGTTTTCGGGTCGACGTTGCAAGCGTAAACGTTTTCGCCGCCGTCGTTTCGGTCGCGGGAGCTAACAAAGTAGAGGCGGTTCCGCTCCGGAACGGTCGCGATGAAGCCGGAGTTGTTCGCCTTCAACGCCAGCCGCAAATCGGCGACGGCGCCGGTCGACGCGTCGAACTTCCCGACGTAAATCCCTTCGGAGCGCTTCACCCCGATTTCGTCCATTTCCGGCGTCGTTCCGCCGGTCGACGTTCCGAAGTAAACCCAGTAATCGCCGCCCTTAGCTTTCGCCGATTCGTCGCCGTTCGCCGCCGCTCCTCCGACGCAACAAAGCGCCGCCAACGCGCAAAAGAGCCCGACGCCGGTTTTCCGTCCGAATAAACGCTTCATTTTCCGTTCCTTTCGTTGAATTTCGCGACAGTTTATCGCGCTTTGAAGAGTCGACGCCGACGCCGCGTTTCGCCCGAAAACGCCGAGCCGAAACGCCGGGGCGCCGCCGTCGTTAATATTAATAAGAATATACCGGTTCGGCGCGTCGATTGCAAGAGCCCGAGCGCCTTTTTTCGAAAATTCCCGCCGACGCGCCCGACCGCTCCCGTCGACTTGCGAAAATCTCTCGTCGCCGCCAAACCGCTCGCGTCGACTTGCGCAAATCTCTCGTCGCCGCCCCAAACCGCTCGCGTCGACTTGAGAAAATCTCCGCCGCTTCCCGCCGCTTCCCCCAACGCGACGGAGTTTCGCTCGCCAACGCAACCGGCGCCAACATTCAAACCGTTTTCAAAGAAATCAAACGCGCCCTTGCGAAACGTTCCGCCGCGTTTTCAAACGGTTTTCAAGAAATTCAAAAGGGCGCGTTTTTCCGACGTTTCAAGGCCCGATCAAGACGTCGGAAGGCTTCGGCGAATCGCCAAATTCGCAATTTTCGAGCGTCCAACCCTCGAAGTCGGAAGGTTTAAAGCCGCCGAGGAAGCGAACGCCGCGCCAACGTTTTTCCGTCCAGTTTTTCGTTCGATAAAGGAAGTAAAACTGCGCCGGAACGCCGAAAACCAATTGCTCGCTTCCTTCGAACCGCAAGCCGTTAACGTCGGAAATAATTGCGCCGTCGAGATTTGCCAACTCCCAATTAAACCAACCGCGACCGCGAACGACGATTTCTTCCTCCGCCGCCGTTTCTCGTTGAAGACGCTCCGTCGCTTTCGCTTCCGCGTCGCGGTCGGACGCGCCCTTGGCCTTTTCTTCGTCGCAATATTTCTTAAACGTTCCGTCGTCCTTTTTTCTCTTCAAATAACGACGTTCTCGACCGGCGCGCTCAATTTCGAAAGCCGTCGCGGTCTTTTTCGCTTCCGCGTCGCTTTCCTTTTCAAACATAAGCCCGCTTGCGGAATCGACTTGCGACGCGGAACCCGAACGTTCGGAAAGGCTCGACGCTCCCGCCGCCGCGGCGCCGTTGAGCGAGTTTCGCAAGTAAACGTAAAAGATTCGCTTGTCGGCGAGCGCCGCTTCCCAAGCGTCGTCTTCGGCTTGCAGCGCTTCCGCCCCCTTCTCTTTGAAGAGCGCGTACCGCCGTTGCAATTCCGCGACTTCTCTTTCCGAATAGAAAAATTCGTCGTAATTCAAGCGACCTTCCTTAAACGTCCGCGTTTTCTCGACATATTCCGGGCGCGGATACGTCGAATGAAAAACGCCGTAAATTTCCGCGTCGGTAAAGTCGGCGCCTTCGAACCCGCCGTATTGATTAATTCGCGCGCCCTTCCAATTGCCGAACTTAAACCCGGTAAAATCGAGCTTTCCGATTAACGAAACGCCGCGCCAATCGTCGCGTTCGTAAGTCGTCGTCGACGCGAGTTGCGCTCCCGTCAGCAAAACTTTCATTCGGGAAAGATTCAAACTTTGATATTCGTTAATCTTTTTATCCCCAACGAGTTGCGTAAAGGTTGCGCCGTCGATCGTCGCGCCGGTCAAATCCGCGCCTTCGAGCGACGACGTAATAATTTCGCAACCGCTTAAATCGAAACCTCTTAAGTCCCAACCGCTCATATCGCGGAAGCGGAGCGTCGCGCCGGAAAAGTCCTTTTTCGCGAACGCTTCGCGCGACTCGAAACGGCGACGGTCGAGCCGATTTTGAATTTCTTCCGGGAACTCAACGCCAATCAACGAAGCCAAGTTTTCTTGCGCCCCGCGTCCGTTCGCCGACTTTTCGAGAAGTTCGACCGTCAGCGGACGTTGCGACAAGTCGTCGCCTTCCGGCGCGTCCGCCCAACACCAACGTTCGAAACGACAACCGTTTATCGTCGCGCCGTCGAATTTCGCGCCTTCGAGCGACGTCGCGAAGTAAGCGTCGGTCAGGTCGCAACCGGAGAAGTCGGCGCCGCGCAGGTCGAACGTCGAAGTGAAACGGACGCCGCGCAAGTTCTTTTGTTTCCAGCTTTTCGTCGAGTAAAGCGCCTCTTTGGTAATCGCGCCTTCGCTCCCGCGCCCGTCGACGACCCGGAGCCCGCGAATCGTCGCGCCGTCGAGTTTGAAGCCGAGATTGGCGTTCGGCGCGAAAACGACCGCGTTCGTCAAGTCGAAACCGGAGAAGTCGCCGCCGTTGAGCCAACCGCAAAACGCGACGCCGGCAAGGCTCTTATCCTTGTAATATTGGGAGTTGCGCCAAATCCTTCCCGTCGCCGCGTCCGTCGGGAACCGCTCGAAGGAAACCGCCGGCGTCGTCGTTAAACCCGAACTCGGATCGGCTTTCCTCGCCAATTCGGCCAAAATCGGGTCGCCGGGCCAAACCCGATCGTTCCAAGCGCTTTCGGACGCTCCCGGCGAAATCTGCAGACGCCCTTGCCCGTCGCTAAACGACGACGTTCGAACGTTTTCGAGCGCGCCGAACTCCCAACCGTCGACGGCGAACTGGAACTGAAGCCGCGGAACGTTCGGGTTCTTCGCGACGTTTTCGGCGTTTTCGCTCTTCTCGCCGTTCGCGTTTTTCCCGCTCGTCGCGCCTTCTTTAAAGGTTCGCGTCGCGGCGAATTGTTCGAACGTAATCGCGCCGGACGGCCAAAAGTCGCCGCTAATCGACGCGTCGGCAAAGTCGCAAGTATTGAAACGCAACGACATAAACGGCTTTCCCTGCAAACCGAATCGGCAATTTTCGAACGTCCAGCCGACGAACGACTCGCCCGGAAGCGCGCTCCCGAGCCCGACGTTGCGGAGCGTTTTTTCGCGCCAACTCTTCGTCCGCTTGACGTCGGCCAACGTCGCCGGAATCCCGAATCGCCAACTCGAGTAAAACGGCGGTTCCTTTTCCTTGTCGTTCCCAACGAAGTCGATATGAATCGGGAAGTAAACCGCCTCTTCGTCGCGAATCGTTGCTCCGTCGAGACTTACCGCTTCCCAATCGATCTCGATTCGCGGCAAGACGTCGCGTTCCAATTCCTCCGCGACGTCGCCCGCGAGTCGGGCTTCCGCTCGTTCGCTAGCGCTCCGCCGGTCTTCTTCGAGCGTTTGCCGCCAATCGCGACGCCGCGTTTCTTGCGCCCGCTTTTCCCATTCCTCATTGAACGCCTTTCGCTCCTCGGCGATCTTTTCGTTTTCTTCGGCGTTATAACGGTTTAGAACGCCTTCTTTTCTCTTCTTTTTTTCGAGCGCGAGCGCCTCTTCGCGCCAACGCTTCCAAGCGGCGTTATCGGAACCTTCGTTCAAAAAGACGTAAACGCGCCGCGAATCGTCTTCCTTAACCGACGAATTCGCCGACGTTTGCGCTTGCGCCGCCTTGTCGCCGACGTTCGTTTTTTCCTCCGCCGCCGCGACCGTCGCGACGCCAAGTAACGCCGCCAACCCGAACGCGACTGCGCGACAAAGCGCCGCCGCGCTCCCGCTCCCTCGACTCCGTTTCTCCAACCGTTTCATCGCTTCTTTCTCCGTTAAAATATTAGCGTTGAGCGCGACGTTTTGCCGCCGTCGCGCCGTCCGATTTTCAATCAACACAAAATTCAAACTTTTCAAAGCCCCGCTAAAAACCGGGTCGAAACCGCGTTACTCCTCCGCCGCGCCGACGCGTTTGCGAACGCCGCGTCGCGTTCCCGCTTTGTCGCGACCGCGCCGGTCAAAGGCGACTTAACCCGTTATTCTTTCTCGCGTTGCAACCGTTCTTTTTCGACAAGTCGTTCGGCGAGACCGAGCGTCGTTTCGTCGATTTTCGCGCCTTTGAAGTTTGAACGGAGCGCCGCGCCTTCGGCGTTTCGGAAGTCGGCGCCGCGCAAATCGGCTCCGCTAAAATTCGCGCCCTTTTTCCCGAACTCCGGCTTTTTCAACGGTTTATCTTCAAACGAATCGTAAAAAGCGCGCCAAACGAACTTCGCGCCGCGCAAATCGGCTCCGCTAAAGTCGGCCCCGTCGACCGGCGTCGAAAAAACCGCGCCGCGCAGGTCGCAACCGGCGAAATCCGCGCCCTTTAAATCGAAATAAACGCCGAAACAAACGCCGCGCAAGTCCTTGTCTTTCCAGCTTTTCGTTCGATAAATCGCCGACGCCGGAATCGCGCCGAAGAACGGCGCTTTCGTTACATTGTGTCGCTCGCGAAATTTAATTCCGCGAATCGTCGCGCCGTCGAGCTTGAAATTTTCGCCCGGCCCGTCGAGGAGGAACGCGTCGGTCAAATCGAACCCGGAAAAGTCGCCGCCGTTCAAGGACGGCCAAAAGAACGTTCCGCTTAAATCCTTATTTTTAAACGCTTCCGTTTCCCGCCAAAGCGATTCCGGAACGACTTTCGCCCAACGCGGCGCCTTGTCGCGCGGCCCGGCGTCGAGACCGCCCGCGATCAGTCCCCAAGCCCAACGGTTCGTCGTTCGCGGCGTTTCGAGCCGCGCTCCGTCGAGCTTGGCGCCGTCCCAAGTCGGAACTTCAATATTCGCAACGTTTTTCCCGGCAAAGTCCCAACCGACGAGCGGGAACGTAAACTCGGCGACGATTTTGTCCTCCTTGAAGCTCCGCGACGCGGCGAACTGTTCGAACGTTATCCCGGGCGCGCCGAAATAAACGTCGTCGAACGTCGCGTCGGCAAAGTCGCAATTCTTTACGGGACAAACGTTTGACGTTCTCCAACGCCCGCCGAACTCGCAACGTTCGAACGTCCAACCGGCGAACGATTCGCCGACGAGCGACGCGTTGAAAACGACCTCGCGCGCCGTTTTTTCGCGCCAAGTTTTCGTCCGCCGCAACTGCGCGAGCGTCGCCGGAACGCCGTTTTCCTCCCCGACGTCTTCGTCGAAAATTTCGAACGGATCATCGGAAAGCGTCGCGCCGTCGAGACTTAGCGACTCCCAATCCGTTTCTCCCGACTCGTTCGTTCGCGTCGTTACGTCGTAAAGGTAAAACGTTCGCGTCTCCGGCGTCGATTCCTTCGCGTCGTCGCCGTTTTCGGCCGGTTCCTCCGCGTTTTCGGCGTTTTTCGCCTTCTCCGCTTGCAGGCGCTCGTACTCGGCGCGGAGTTCGTCGCCGACACGCTCCTTCCGCAAGCGAATCTTATCGACCGCTTCGTAATCAAGCCGCCCTTCCTTAAACGTTTTCGTCGCAAGGAGTTGCTTCTTCGTCATATAGGCGAGCATATTGGCGCCTTCGATCTCGGCGTCGGTAAAATCGCGCGACGCCCATTTTTTCTTGTCGAAACCGCCTAATTGAGCGGCAAAGCTCGCGTTCGTCAAATCGAGCCCAACGAAGCTGAAACGACCGTCCCGAACGTTCGCCCAAAGCGCAAAATTGCGGAAACTTTTGCGCCGATAATTATCGGTCTCGGCCAACTGTTCGAGATTCAGAAACAATTGGCGATGCAAACGCTCCGTCGTCGCGTTGGCGGTAGGCGCGTAATCCTGCCGCAACCTCGCGCCGTCGAGAATCGCGCCGCTCAGGTTCGCCTCCCAAAGCGAGCAGGTTTTTATTTCGCAACCCGTTAAATTCAAACCGCTTAAATCCCAACCGGACATATCGCGGAACTTGATTTCCTTCCCGCTAAAATCCTTCGCGGCGAACTCCGGACTCGCTTCGAAGAGGCGGCGGTCGACGATTTTTTGCGCTTCGTCCGGCAAGACGCACGTCTTCAAGCGTTCTAAGTCGCCCGATTTCCAAGTTTCGGTCGACATAATCTGCTCGAGCGTCGGCCAACTGCGCTCGTCCTCTTTCGCGAAGACGTAAAACTTGCAACCGTCGATGTTAGCGTCGGTAAAGTCGACGTCTTCGAAGAACGGCGCTTTTTCCAGTTCGTTTCCGTACCCCTTCGCGAAGCGGAACGTCGCGCCGCGCAGGTCGCAACCGGAGAAGTCGACGCCGGTCAGGTCGTAAAACCAGTTGAACTCGACGTCGCGCAAGTCCTTGTCGCGCCAGCTTTTCGTCGCGCAAATCGCTTCCTTCGTTATCTTGCCGTATTCGCGTTGGCGCCGAAACTCGATCCGTTCCCGCTCCGAATTGCCGTAATTGGTTCCGGCGACGACTCTCAGCCCGCGAATCGTCGCGCCGTCGAGGCTCTTGACGCGGACGCCTCGCATCGTCGCGCCGGTCAAGTCGAACCCGGAAAAATCGCCGCCGCCGAGCGTCGAGTAAAACGTCGCGCCCGCCAAGTCTTTCTCCTTGCAAGCGCGGGAGTTGCGCCAAACCGCCTCCGGAAGCGCCGGATAAACCTTCGACGTCGGCTCGAATCGGGCGCCGTCGAGCTTCGCGCGCCGCTTCAAATAGGAAATTTCGTTCCGATAAGGGCCGAAGTCGACGTCGCCGATATTCTTCCCGGCGAAATCCCAACCGTCCGGCGGAAAATAGAAGGAAACGCAAATCTTGTCCTCGCGGTAACTTCGGGTCGACGCGAACTGTTGGAACGTTATCGCCGCAGCGTCGTCAAAGAAACAGCGGTCGAGGGTCGCGTCGGTAAAATCGGCGCGCTTGCAACCGTCGGGATTTCGGCTCAACCATTCCTCGCTTCTTTCGCAGCCGCCCAATCCGCCGTGCAAGAGCGCGGTAAAACAACACTTCGTCAACGTCCAGCCGGCGAACGATTCGTCGAAACAAGCGCGCACAAAGTTCGCGTCGCTAAGTCGTTTTTCGCGCCAGTTTACGGTTCGACGTAACTCGGCGAGCGTCGCCCGAATCCCGTATTCGACTTCGACGTTTCCGACGTCGTCGTAAAAGAGAACGCATTTAACGTCGCCGTAAGGCTCCGGTTCCTCCTCCGCGCTAACGTTAACGCAACGCCGCGGCGCTTCGCTAATCGTTGCGCCGTCGAGATTTAAATTTTCCCAATCGACGTCGATTTTCGCCGTTTCCAACGTTTCGACCGTTCCGTCGAAGACGCGCGCCCAAGTTCGTTCGAGGATTCCGCAGTACTCGGACGACCAAGTCGCTTTGACGGGCGCCTCCGGGCTCCGTTCTCGTTCGTAAAAGAAAAGCGCGTCGAGCCGAACCGCGTTTTCCGCTTTCGCCGCCCGAACCTTTTCCGACCAAGCGTTCCATATCCCTTGCGCTTTCTCGCTTTGCGCCTTCTTTAAGTAAAGATAAACGACGCGCTCCGATTCGTCGCCCGCCGTTTTCTCCGCCGCGAACGACGCCGCGTCGTCCGCCGTTTCGTCCGACGCAACTTCCGCCGCGACCGGCGTTTCGGTTCGCAACGCGTCGACGTTTTTCCCGGCGAAGTCCCAACCGTCGAGCGGGAAGCGGAACTCGGCGTCGATTTCGTCCTCCTTAAAACTGCGCGTCGCGGCGAATTGCGCGAACGTAATCGTCGCCGAGCCGTCGAAAAGAACGTTTTTCAGCGTCGCGTCGGCAAAATCGCAACCGACGTAACCGACGTTGGCGCCGCCGTTTGCGTTTCCTTCCGACTCCGCGTTCTCCGTCGCCGCGCCTTGCCAAAGCTCGCCCGGTCGCCGCGTTTCCGCTCCGACGCCCGGCGCTTTCGACGCGACGTCGAACGCCGTCCCTTGCCCGCTTTCGTCCGCCCAAAAGCGGCAGTTTTCAAGCGTCCAACCGGCGAACGACGCGTCGGCAAAGACGCGGTAAAAGTCGGCGCCGCGCAACGTCTTGTCGCGCCAACTCTTAGAACGGCTCAACTCTTCGAGCGTCGCCGGAATCCCCCAGCGCCAACCGCCGAATTTCTCGAAGCCCCGCCCGGGCGCGTCGAGGTCGTAAAGGACTTCCGGACGGAAATCGAATCGGGCGCCGTCGAGGTTCAAGTTTTCCCAATCGACGCTAAGTTCCGGCCAAATCTTGCTTTCGATCAACCGCCAAGTTTCTTGCGCGACACGAAGTCGCGCCCGTTCTCGCGGTCGAAGGGGCCAAAGTCGGAGCAAATAACGGTTCGATTCCAGCTCGATCGACCGCTCCCGCGCCGCCGCCCATTCCTTCGGCGTCGTTCCGGGTCGCCGAACGCCCAAATCCTCGTAAAAACGCTCGACGCGCTCCGCCTTTTCGTCCGGCGTTTTCGACTCCGCTTCGATCTTGCGAAACGCCGCGTCGTGTTCGAGCGCCGCCGCCTCTTTAATTTCGATCAACTTCGCCGCTTCGCGCTCCTCCTCTTCTTTGAGGAATCGCTCGAACGCGTCCGCGCCCGCCGACTCGACAAACGCCGCCCGAATCGCCTTGTTGTATTCGACGTAAATCCGGCGCAGATTCTCGTCGGCGCAATCGGCTAAGTAAAGAAATACGGTCGTTTGCGGGTCGATTTTCGCCGTCGACTCGAACGGCTCGACCGGCGAAGTCGACGAACGCGACGTTTTGTCGTTCGCGCCGAACGCCGCCAAGGTCGAGAAGAGGCAAAACGCCGCCGCGACGAACGCCGCGACCGTTTGTTTTCCGTTCCAATAACGTTTCATCGTTCAATCTCCGTCGTTTTCCAAAGCCGACGACCGCCAAGCCGCTCGTCGACGCGCCAACATTTCAAACAAATTTCAAAAATCAAAAACCCGCTAAACGCCGGAACAAACGCCCGTTAATCGGCGTTTTCCGTCGGCGACGCGGCGTCGGAATCGGGCCGCAACTCGGCGAGAAGTCGACGAGCGCTTTCGTCGTTCTCCGCTTCCTTCTCCAACGCGGCGAAGTCGAACCGGCCTTCCTTAAACGTCCGCGTCGAACGGATTTGCGTCGCCGAGAGAGGCGGTTCAAATCGAGCGCCGCCGATCTCCGCGTCGTCGAAACTTGCGCCGTCGGCAAAACCGGCGCCGTCTCCGCGAGTCGATTCCGCAACGACGACCGCGTCCGTCCAGTCGATTCCGGCGAAATCGAAACCGCTCCAATCGACGGCGCCGCGAATCCGAACGCCGCGGAAATTTTTCGTTCGATAATTTTTCGACGTTTTGAGCCCTTCCGCCCGCAAGAAAACGCGCCGTCGTTCGCCGTCCGCCGTTTCGCTTTGCGTCAGCGTCGCCCAATCGAGCGTCGCGTCGGTAAAGTCGACCGCGTCAAGCGAAGGAGCGCAAATCCAACTATTTGTTAAGTTAAATCCGCTCAAATCGCGCCCGATCATATTGGGACAAAGCAAATTTTTCCCGGTCAAATCCTTCGCGGCGAACTCCGGGCTCCGCGTAAACTTTTCCCAATCGGCAAACGCACCCGGCAAAATAATCGGCGTTTTGCCGTCGCGAAGCAAGCCGAAGCGCCCGACCCGCCAAGTTTCGGTCGTTACTCGTTGTCGCAACGTCGGGAATCCTTTTTTGACGAACTCGCAACCGTCGATTTTCGCGCCGGTTAGGTCGATTTTTTCCATTTCGCTCGTTTGCGCTTGAAACGCGAATCGGGCGCCCCTTAAGTCGAACCCGCGCAAGTCGTCGATTCCGTCAAAGTTGAACATTTCAGTGAAATCGACGTCGCGCAAGTCCTTGTCTTGCCAGCTTTTCGTTGTCCGCAACGTTTCGGCGCCGATCGCCCCGATAAAATTGTTGCGCCTGTCGAGATCGACGACTTTTAGCCCGCGAATCGTCGCGCCGTCAAGCCGCAACTTCAAAGGAGGGCTCGTCAAACGCATCGTCGCGCCGGTCAGATCGAATCCGCTGAAATCGCCGCCGTTAAGCTCGACGTCGAAAGTCGCGCCGGACAAATCTTTCTCGCGGAACCGCCGCGACGAACGCCAAAGCTCGTCCGGCAAACTCTTAAAATACGTTCGGTCGCCGCGCGGCTCAAACCTTGCGCCGTCGAGTTTTAGCGACGCCCAGCCGGTCTTCCCGCCTTTCCTCCGAATCGCGCTTCGCTCGGGCTCGTACATTCCGGTTTCGAAGAACAAATCGCCGACGTTTTTGCCGCTAAAGTCCCAACCGGCAAGCATAAAGCCGAACTCGGCGACAATTTCGTCCTCCTTGTAACTGCGCGTCGCCGCGAACTGTTCGAACGTAATCGTCGCCGTTCGGTCGAAATAAACGTTGCGAAGCGTCGCGTCGGTAAAATCGCAAGCGTCGTAACCGACGATTTTATCGGACTTCGAGCCGATTTTCCCGGAGCTTCGCCAAAGGTCGCCGGGAACTCGCAACTCGGGCTGCAAACCGGTTCCGTCGTTCGAATCAAACTCGGTCGCCCCTTGGTTGTATTGGTTCGCCAAGAAGCGGCAGTCTTCGAGCGTCCAACCGGCGAACGACGCGTCGGCGAAGACGCGGTAAAACTCGGCGTCGCGCAACGTCTTCTCGCGCCAAGACTTAGTTTGGCTCAACTGTTCGAGCGTCGCCGGAATCCCCCAACATAACGTCCGCCCGCTGACCGGGTAAGGATCGCCGAATTTGTCCCAAAATCCGTTGTAAAGGTCCTCGTAATCGTCGACGTCCGCAACTTCCGGCCGAAAATCGAAGCGCGCGCCGTCGAGATTCAAGTTTTCCCAATCGATTTTTTCGGCGACGCTCGGCCAAAAATCGCGCTCGATTCGCCGCCAACGAGCCTGCGCCGCGCGGAGTTTCGCTCGTTCATAAGGCGCGGGCCCGCGGACTTTATACCAATAACGCTCCGTTTCTCTTTCGATCGCTCGCCTCCGCTTCTCCTCCAACGACAACGAATCGCGAACGCGCAAACGCTTGTAAAAAAGTCGGACGCGCTCCGCTTTTTCCTCCGGCGTTTTCGACTCGGCCTCGATCTTGCTCAAGGCGACGTCGTGTTCGATCGCCGCCGCCTTGAGGAGTTCCCTCCATTCCACCTCCTCTTCGCCCAAGTATCGATAGAACGAATCCGCCGCCTTGTCGACGATTTCCTTGTTGTACTCGGCGTAAATCCGGCGCAGATTCTCGTCGGCGGCCTCGCCTAAGTAAAGAAAAACGGTCGTTTGCGGGTCGATATTCGCCGTCGACTCGAACGGCTCGTCCGGCATAGACGGAAAATACGACGTCTTGTCGTCCGCGCTAAACGCCGTCGCCGCGACCAAAAGAAGCGCCGTCAAGAGCGTTCCGAGCGCCGCGCTTGTCTTTTTCAATGTACCGCGCATCGCTTAACCTCCGTTGTCGTTTGAGTTGCAATCAAAACTCGCCGACGTTCCCGCGTCTCGGAACGTCGTATGACCGTATTATACCGGAGGCAAAACGCGACGTCAAGTAAATTGCGACGTTTTGCGACAAAAAAGAGAAAAAAACGACGCCGCGCCGCAAAACCGCCGCGACAACCGTTGAACGGCTTATTCAAACAAGATTCAAAGTTTTCAAACGCGGCGACGCCAGAATTCCAGCGCTTGATTCGAAAAATCAAAAACGCGCCGACAAAACCGCCGACGCGCTCCAACCATCAACGTTTTAAAACGTTGTCCAATAATTGTTTAAGGTTCAACGCGTTCGTATCGCCAAACACTGCCGGAACGCGGCGGCAACGCGACCTCGACGCCGGTTCGCAACGCGTCGGCGCCGGCGATTTCCCGAGTTTCGTCCGTTTCAAGATTCGTCCAACGGTAACGAGCGTCGGCGCAAAGCGCTTTCGGAACGACGTTTAGCGTCGCGTCCTCCGCTTTTTCGTTCCGAACGACCGCGACGAACCCGACGCCCCGCTCCGCGTCGTCGAACTGCCAAGCGGCCCAAGCGTCGACCGAAAACCCGTCGTTTAAGAGGTAATAATCGCCGTCGACGAGCGTTTCGCCGACCGTCAAAAACCGCTCGACGTACCGCCGATTCGCTTCGCTCGGGTTCTCAAGGAAGTAAGGCCGAACCGTCGAAAACGCCGACAAATCGATCGTCGTCTTAAAAACGTCGTACTCGCCGCGCTCAAAATCGAAGTCGTGCGGGTCGATGTTTTTGCAATAAACAAACCAGCGGTTCAAGACGTCGCGAACGCGCTCCTTCTCGACGAAATCGAAATAACCGACGTCGGAATAATGGAGCGGAACGGCGCCGTGTCGCAGAATCTCCAAGTCGTTGCGCCGTCCGCCGCTCGCGCAGGTATCGAAAATCAAGTCCGGAACGCGCTTTTTCAAGTTCGACCAAAACTCGTAAAGCCCTTGAACGTAAAGGTTTTCAGCGAACCCCTTGCGGTCGTTAAAATTCGGGTCGTTCGCCTCCAACGACTCCAAAAAGACGAGCGGCCCGGCGCCGTTCGAGTCTTGACGGTAAATCGAGACGCCGTTTTCGACGAGCGCGTCGCCGATCGTTTGCGACAAATAGTCGACCGTTTCCGGCGCCGCCAAGTTCATCCGCCAACTCTCGACCGCTTCGCAGTTCGGAACGAGATAACGGCTAAGTTCCGGCGTTACGCAACTTCGGTGAACGCGTTCCGGCTCGAACCAAAGGACGAGCTTTCCGCCGACGCCGCCGTTCTCCGACCCGCGCGCCAACTCCTCCGCGACCGGTTTCAACCCGTTCGGAAAACGCGCCGGGTCGGGCGTCCAATCGCCGGCGAGGAACCAAGTTCCGATCGACGTAACCCCTTCCGGAACCGGCTCTTGCGAACGGCGATACCAACCGGCGTCGATCCAAAGCGCGTCGCAAGGATACCCGAGCGCGCGCAACTTGCGAATCGCCGCGATCTGCTCCTCCGCCGTTACTTGGTCGTAAAGTTCGCCGCGGTAAAAGACGTCGAGCGCTAACTTCGGTCGCAAGACGACGCCCCGTTCGCGCGGCATAATGTAGCGCCGGAACCAATCGCGCCAAAGGTTCGTCCCGTCCGTTCCGGTCGGAAATTGAACGAGCGTAACTCGCGGCGTCCGAACCTTTTCGCCCGGCTTTAAGTAAAGATCGACGCCCGCCTGCCCGGCGCGAAATCGAACGCCGGTCGACGCTCCGTCCGCCTTGCCGTCCGCCGCGCCGACCGCTTCAAAATCGGCCGTCCAGCGTCCCGTCCAACCGACGGCGAGAATGTACGACGTCGCGTCGCCTTCCAGGGTGAAAAACGGAAACGCGCCGAAGGACGAATACGCTTCCCGCGGAGTAAACGACCGCCTCTCGCCCGCGTTAAGCGCCGACGTTTCAAAGAGATAATTGCGTTTCGGGTCGGAGTCTTCGCCGACGCCGGAACCGAGTCGCGGCGCCGCGCCGGTCGGCAAAAGGACGTCGACCGCCCAAACGTCGCGCAAGTTCGGCGAATTTTTCGTCGAAACGTTCTCGAACCAAACGACCGTTTCGACAATCGGAAAGTCGACGTAAGTCGTTTTTTCGCAAGTAATTTTCAAGCCCGACGCGACGTCGACGCAGGAACGCGTCTCCGTTCGAACCGGTCGGCGCGGAAAACGGTCGTCCGGCGCCGTCTCGAACTCGCGAACTTCGACGCTCGACGCGACGTCGCCCGCTCCGGCGAAACCGACGCGCTCCTCCCCGGCCAACGTAAAGCGGAACGCGTCGGCAAGCGCAACCGAAACGGTCGCCGAGTCTCCCCAAGCGCCGCGAACCGCCGGTTTTTCGCCCGCTTCGCCGCCCCGCGCAACTCCAACGTTCGCCGACGGTTGCGTCGTTTGAACCGGTTGCGTTTCTTGCGTTTCCAGCGCCGCCGCGCTCGTTCCGAACGCCGCGCCCAACGTCGCGACGCCGAGAAGCGCCGCCGTCCAACAATTCTTCAACGACATAACGTCGCCCTCCTTCCAACAAAAAAGCCGGTCGAATTTCGCCGTTTCCCGACCAAACCCAACCGGCGTTGCCAAAGCGTCGCCGCGCTCAATCTAACGTTTTTCAAACTTTTCAAACGCGCTTTTCCAACCATTCGAAACCTTGCGCGGTTTTTTAACGTTATTTCAACGTTTCAAACGCGTCTTTTCCAACCGTTCGAAACCTTGCGCCATTTTTTAACGTTATTCAAACTTTTCAAACGCGCTTCTTTCGGTCGCTTGCCCTCTTTAACGCCGCGTTCTCTCAACGTTATTCAAACTTTTCAAACGCCGCGTCGCGTTTCTTCGCTCCAAAAGCGTTAAACCGCGTCATCGCGACGTTTACAGAACAAACTTGCTCAAGTCTTCGTCCTTCGCGACGCGGTCGATCTTTTCGCGAACATACGCCGCGTTGACGACGACTCGCCCGAGCCCCATTTCCGGCGCTTCGAAACTCAAGTCTTCGAGCAACAGCTCCATCATCGCGTAAAGTCTTCGCGCGCCGATGTTTTGCGTTGTCGCGTTCGTCGACGCGGCGTACTCGGCCAGCGCTTCGATCGCGTCCGGCTCGAAAACCAAGTCGACGTTTTCCGTCTTGAGCAACGCGACGTACTGCTTCGTCAGCGCGCTCTTCGGCTCCGTCAAAATCCGAACGAAATCCTCTTTTTTCAGCTCCGACAGCTCGACGCGAATCGGGAAACGGCCCTGCAGCTCCGGCGTTAAGTCGCTCGGTTTCACGCGATGGAACGCTCCCGCCGCGATGAAAAGGACGTGTTCGGTCGAGAACATCCCGTGTTTCGTCTGCACCGTCGTTCCTTCGACGATCGGGAGCAAGTCGCGTTGGACGCCTTGTCGCGACACGTCGGCGCCGCGCCCGCCCTCGCTCCCGACGATTTTGTCGATCTCGTCGATGAAGATAATCCCAAGATTTTCGGCGAGTTCGACCGCCCGCGCGTCGATCTTCTCCTTGTCGAGCGCGCGCTCCGACTCTTGCTCGACGAACGCCGCCCGCGCCTCCGACACCGGAATTTCCCGACGCGAACGACGGCGCGGCGTCAAACTTTCGAGCATACTTTGAATTTCGTCCTGCATATTTTCGAGCCCGACGCCCCCCATCACGACCGGGGACGAACGCCGCTCTTCGACGACCGGAATCGTTTCGTTCTCGTATTCGCCGAGACGGAGCCGCCGTTCGATCTCGTCGCGGTCGACGATTCGCTTCGGCGCCGCGTCGAGTTTCGCAACTTCCGCTTTCGGAGCGGTTTGCGACGCGGTTTGCGGTTCGGCGACGGTCGCGTTTTCGACGTTCGACGGCGCGTTTTTCACCGCTTCGTCGACCGCTTTCGCCATCGCTTCGAAGCTCGCGGTCGGGTTCGTCGGGTCGAACTTCAGATCGCGAACGGCGTCCATCGCGGCGCGGAATTTCGGGTCGCGAGAAGCCGCTTCCATCGCCGCCGCGAACGGATCGCTCGGAGACGTCGACGCGGAAGTCGTTTGCTCGTCGGTTTTAACGTTTTCCATCGACGAACCGGCTTCCTCCGCCGCCTTGCGCTCGGCGTCGCGGTTTTCCCGTTCGAACTTCTCGACCAACGCGTCGACGATTCGCTTCTCGGCGGCCTCTTTCGCTTTTTCGGCGACCAGTTCCCGCTCCTCGGCGCGAACGATTCCGACGGCGTTTTCGACAAGTTCGCGCGCCATACTCTCGACGTCGCGACCGTAATAGCCGACTTCGGTGTACTTCGTCGCGTCGACTTTCACAAACGGCGCCCCGGTCATCGCCGCCAAGCGCCGCGCGATCTCCGTCTTCCCGACGCCGGTCGGGCCGATCATCATCATATTTTTCGGGCCGATTTCGTCGCGCATTTCCTCGGCGACGCGCTGTCGTCGCCAGCGGTTGCGGATCGCGACCGCGATCGCCCGCTTCGCTTCTCGCTGTCCGACGATGTATTTGTCGAGTTCCTCGACGATTTGACGCGGCGTCAATTCCAACATAATCACAACTCCTCGACGACGATGTTATCGTTCGTATAAATGTCGATTTGCGACGCGATCTTCATCGCTTCGACGACGATTTCCTTCGCCGACAGGTTCGAATGCGCCGCTAAAGCCTTCGCCGCCGCGAGCGCGTAATTCCCGCCGGAACCGATCGCGGCGATTCCGTCCGTCGGCTGCACGACGTCGCCGTTTCCGCTGATCAGGAGCGTTTCGTCGGCGGAAACGACGATCGTCATCGCTTCCAACTTCCGCAACGCGCGGTCGGTGCGCCATTCCTTCGCCAACTCGATCGCCGCTCGGGTAACGTTTTGCGGGTAATCCTTCAAACGCGCCTCGAACCGCTCCATCAACGCGAACGCGTCCGCGGTCGACCCGGCGAACCCCGCCAAGACGCGACCGTCCAAGAGCCGCCGAATTTTGCGCGCGTCCGCCTTCATAATCGACGAGCCGAACGTTACCTGCCCGTCGCCGCCGATCGCGACCGCGCCGTCTTTGCGCACCGTTAAAATCGTCGTGCTGCGCGATTTCATCCGTCGTTTCCTTTTTTATTCAATATACTTTAAGCCGTTAATCGGCAAAAGTTAAACCGCGTCCGTTTCCGAACGCGGCCCGTCGTTTCGACCGTTTCGCTTCCGCCGCTCGCCGTTTCAGCCGTTCCGCTTCCTCCGCTCGCCGTTTCGATCGCTTTGCTTTCGCCGCCGAACGCCGCCGTCGGTCGCGCGTCAAAACTTGATAAGTTTCCGTTCGAGACTCGGGATGTAATTCGTCCAACCGCCGCCGACGTTCGGGTCTTCCGCGATGTGCTTTTGGAACTCCGCCAACTTCGCGTCGAGCGAGTCGATGTAATGCAACGCCATCGCTTCGAGCGACGCCGGAACCTTCGCGGCGCCGTTTTCGGGCGTCCCGTGATGCGACAGAATCATATGTTTCAGCAAAATCGCGAGGCGTTCGTCGAACGGTTCGCCGGTCAACTTTTCCGTTTCCGCGATTTTTTTCGTCAAAATTTCGACGCCGAGATACGGGTGCCCGAGCGCCTGCCCGGCGTCGGTGTAAACCGGCGCGGTCGGGTCGTCCGAGAGTTCGATCGTCTTGCCGACGTCGTGCAGGAACGCGCCGACGAGCAACAAGTCGGCGTCGAGCGCGGCGCCGTAATGCGACGCGATTCGCGACGCCAGCTCCATCGTCGACGCGGTGTGTTCGAGGAGCCCGCCGGGATGCGCGTGATGGAGTCGGACGCCGGCGTACCCTCGCGAAAACCGCTCGACGAACGCGTCGTCGGTCAAGAAGCAGTCGGCTAAGTCGCGCAATTTCGGGTTTTTCATTCCGCCGAGGAGTTCGCGCACCCGCTTCCAAAGCGCGGCGACGTCGACGGCGGCGTCGCGGGTAAAGTCTTCGAGCGCGACGTCCTTCGCGTCGACTTTCGTTAATTTCTTCGCGATAACTTGAATATTGCCTTGGAACCGCTGCGCCATTCCGTCGCAACGGACGAAGTCGCCGTCGTTGAACTGCCGAAACATTTCTTCGGTCGCGTTCCAAAGGCGACCGGAAACGCTCCCGGTGCGGTCGGTCAAAATGAACTGCAGGTAAAGAACGCCGTTTTTGTTCGGACGCAACGCCTTTTCGGCGACGCGGTACGTTTCGGAAACGACGTCGTTTTCTTTGATTTGATTAACAAAAAGACGGCTCATAACTCCCCGTTCTATTTTTGCAACAACTAACGCGTTCGCCGCCGAACCGCTTACTTAAGCGCGACGCTCGAACGGCGACCGAACGTTTAATTATACCGCGTCGCTCGAAAAAGCCAAGAGGCGCGGCGCTTTTTCGCCGTTCGAATCCGTTTTTTCCAACTTTTTCGTCCTTTTCGCCGCAAATTTCCGTTTTTTTCCGCGTTTTTCTTGCGTCGGCGTCAAGAATCGAGTTTTTTAACGAGCGGCGTCGAACGGCGCCCGACGGCAAACCCTTGCGCGTCCCAAAAATCGCGGGCGACGGCGTTTCCGTCCGGAACGACGACGCAAATTTCAAGCGACGCGCCCGGCGCCGTTTTCGCCGCTCGCGTCGTCGCGTCGTCGACCAGTTCCGCGACCAACGCTTTTCCCAAGCCCTGTCCGCGGAACTGCGGTCGCACCGACAGGCGCGAAACGACCGTTTGAACGGAGAGCGCTCCGTTTTTTGGCGAACGCCGAACCAGGTCGTAAACCCAAGCAATCGCCAAGAGGCTTGCGTCGAGCCCGCGAACGCAAAAACGCCGCGCGTTCGAGAAATTGCGAGCGATCAGCGCGTGTCGCCAGCTCGGCGCCGACCAATCTTCCCGCGTCAATCGCCAACCGCTCGGCAATTCGTCCGCGTTTCCGAAAAAAGAATTCGCGTCGATTTTCCGTTCGACGAACGCTCGGACGCCGCCGTCGGCGTTCCGCTCCGCTTCGTAACCCGCGTCGACAAAGAACTTGCGCGCCGCGTCGTCGTTAAAAAAACCGACCGGCGATCCGACGCCGTAAACGCCGTTCAAAAGAGGCGCTCCGATCGGCGCGTATCCTTCGGCGTCGGTTCTGGGGGGCGCGCCTCCGGCGTAAACTCGGCGGACGCCCTTCTTTCGCAACGCGTTTTCGGCCCGCTCGATCAAAATTTGCGCGGCGGTCGCCTTATCGGCGTTGTCGACTCCGGCGGAGAAAAGGGGCGCGAGAAGCGTCGCGTCGGCGCCGTCGAGCGCGTCGTCGTTCGGAGCGACGGCGGCGACGAGGCAAGCGATCGGGTTCGGTTCCTCCGGGGTTCCGTCGACCGCCCAAAAAGACGCGCTCTGTTCGAGGAAATAGCTGTTCAAAATTTCCGTTTTGAACAAATTCCAATAAGACAAGAGATTGTCGGCGGCGGAAACGTCGGCGCTCGACGTTTCTAAAGCGTCGGTCGGCGTCGACGGGCGGCGCATCGACGCGTCGTCGAAGGGCGCGTAAAAGTTCGGATCGAGCGTTTGAGCCCAAAACGAGACGTATTTTGCGCGCAACGCGGCGTTCAGATTGGTTAAACGTCGACTTTCCATCGGTTGCCTCTTCTTTCGTTTGGGCGCGTTCGTTCGACGTTCGCGCCGGGGGGGGTCGCGTTCGCGTATTTCCCGACCAAACAGGTCGCGTTTCGCACTTCCGGACGTCGTTCCGTTCTCGCCCGCTTTCGCAAGGTAAAAACGCTTCGTTAACAAGGTCGCCCGAAACCGTCAAAACGCGCCGGTCTTGCCGATTATTATATCGTTAGCCTAAAAAAAATCAAGCAGAATCGTTGAAATCGGCGCTTTTTATCGTTAGTCGCGACGTCGCCGAGACTTGGAAGCGTCCCGGAAAATTGGCGGTCTCCCAGAATAGAACGCCGAAAATCAAACGTCGCGGCGGCAACGCCTTAAGAAAACGACAAAACCAAAACAAGACGATAAAATAATAACAAACGGCCCAAATCGATTTGTTTTTCAAGCGCCCGGGGGCGGAGGCGAAACGTCGACGCCGGGCGTCGCCCTCCCGTCTCAGAACGAATGAAAAAACGCCCAAAAGCGGCAAGAAATAAAAAAACGAACGGCGATAAACCGTTCGCTTTCGAAAGTGGGCAGGGGCGGGGTCGAACCGCCGACACCAGGATTTTCAGTCCTGTGCTCTACCAACTGAGCTACCTGCCCAACTCGGGCTTTCCCTTTACCGGAACCTCAAAGATTCGTCTAACGCCCCTCCAAGGAAACGGAGTGGGCAGGGGCGGGGTCGAACCGCCGACACCAGGATTTTCAGTCCTGTGCTCTACCAACTGAGCTACCTGCCCGACTTAACGAGTTATCGTCGTCAAGACAAAAGCAATTATAACGCGAACCGGCGAACGGTCAAGGGGCAAAACCGAAAAATTTCCGATTTTCTCGAAAAAGAACGTCGACTTCGGGAAACGGCGGGCGACAATCTCGACGACAAAACGACGCGACGGCGAAAAAACGCGCCGACGCGACGGACTCTCCCGACGTTCCCGCGTCGGTTCCCGTTCGTTCCCGGCGACTCCCGTTCGTCCGTCGACCAAGCCGGTCGGTCGACCTTCACCTTCGGGAAACGGCGGGCGACGAACTCGCCGACCTCCGCCAACCAAGCGACGCGACGAAGAAAAAACGACGACGCGACGGTCGTTCCTCGTTTCCGCGTCGGTTTCCGTTCGTCCGTCGACCAAGCCGGTCAGTCGACCTTCACCTTCGGGAAACGGCGGGCGACAATCTCGCCGACCTCCGCCAACCAAGCGGCGCGTTGCGCTTCGTCGCTCAAGATAATTTGCTCGAAGTTGCGGCGTTCAAACGACTTCGCGCCGGTCAAACCGAAGACGATCGTCTTCCAAAAGTTCTCCAACGGGTCGCCGTACACGTTCAATTCGACGTCGCGCGGCGTGTTCGACGTGCTGAAAACTTGAACCGTTTTGTCGGTCAGGCCTTGCCAAGGGCCGTCCGCCGTGAAGCCGTAAGCGAAGCCGTTGCGCAGGACGCGGTCGAGCCAACCCTTCAAGATCGCGGGCGGGCCGCCCCACCAATTCGGGTGAACGAAAATCAAACCGACCGACTCTTTCACCGCTTGAATCCGCGCTTGAATATCGGCGTCGGCCTTTTCGACCGGCTCGTTCACCTCGGCGAGCGTCATGACGGGATCGAAATTTTCGGCGTAAAGGTCGCTAACAACCGGCGTATATCCCCGAGCGGTCAACGCGTCGGCGGCGGCTTGGACGATCGCGCCGTTAAAACTTTTCTCGGCTTCCGGGCGCGCGACGACGATAAGAACTTGATTCGACGGCATCTTCTCCCCTTCTTTTTCGTTTCTATTTTCAAGACGCTCGACGCGTCCGATTCGGCAATTTTCCGCGACGCGCTCCCTTTCCCCGACTCGCCGCCGACGAAAGCCGACGGTCGCCGGGCGAACGGAACGCGCCGTTTTCATTATAAACGATTCCTCCGCGCCGCCAAGGGGTTCGGTAAAAAGACGCGTACGCCGACGCCCGCCGGTTTCAGGGGAAAGTCAAAGTGGCGAAACCGGGCAAAATAAACAAAAAACGCCGGTCGACCTTCCCGCTCCTGAAAAAACGCCGGTCGCTCTTCCCGCTCTTTCCCGAACGCTTCGCCGCTCCAAGTCGCGAAAAATTCTCCGATCGCCGCCAAACCCGGCAATCGCCTCGCTTTCCGACAAAAAAAAAGAGCGGAGAGTCGCCTCCCCGCCCTTTTTCGCGCGACGTTATTCAACGTTCGGCGCCGTTTTCAATATCGAACCGTCGGACGCCGCCGCTTTACCGCGACGCCGCCCGAATCGCTCGGTTCGTTTTCAACGTTTCAACTTCTCAAACGCTTAGTCCAAAACGCGTTGCAGCAAGATCGCGTCTTGGTAGTTCGCCGACTGCCCGCGTCGGAAGTCGACCGGAATCGAACGGTCGATGATCGCGAACCCGCGACGACGCTTCGTTTCGCCGAACTCGGCGCCCAGCTCTTTCCCGTAAGTGTACCCGTCCGGGTAGATCGCTTGGTAGTAGGCGTACCACTTGTAGTTCGGGTCGATCAGCTTCGCGAGGGTGATTTCGTTCCCGTCCGGGTCGACGTTCGGCATATTGACGCCGGGGTTGCACCGTTCGACTTCGAAGTAGCCGACCGTCGTCCAAATCGCGAAGACGTTCGAACGGTTCGTCGTCGTTCCGCTCAACCGCTGCATTTCGGCGGTCGCTTCGAAGAGGTTGTTGCGCTTGCCGAGCGTTACTTCGTTGTAGGCGATATCGTTCGCGATCAGCCAATCGAGATCGGTCGTCGTTTGCGGATCGCCCGCGGCGTCGACGTAAGCGTAAAGCGTTTCGCCGCCGTCGGTCGCGTAACGCTCTCGCAGGTTGTCGAAGAGCGGCGCGGCGTTCGTTCCGCGATCGTCCAAACGCGTTTCGTTTTGCGCGGCCAAGGTCGCCGAAATCGGGAGCGGCGCCGGCGATTGGTCGAGTTGCCCCCAAAGCGGCGTCGTGTGCGCCGGTTGGAAGGGAACGAACGCGTTCGGACGGTTCGCGTCCTTGAAATCGACGTTTCCGTCGCCGTCGGTATCGCCGGCGTTGTACGTCCAAATCGCGTTGTTGCGAACGTCGAAGAAACCGTCGTCGGAGGATTCGTCTTTCCAAGGCGTGCCCGGGAGCTTCGCGTCGTCGGAGACGCGTTCGGAGCGCGGCGACAGCGCCTTCCAAACGGCTTCGTTCGTCGTGTTCAGGTTGACCTTGCCCGGTTCGCGACGCGCCGAGTAGAAGATCGGGTTCCCGTAATCGTCGGTAATCAGGTTTCCGCTTTCGTCTTCCCCGGCGAGGTTTTGCGTTCCGAGGAACAGCGACGGCGTGTAAACGAACTCCAACGCGCGGCAGAGGTTCAGCGACTCGCCCGGGCGCTTCGAACTCGAGAAGAAGTTCAAATACGGCCCGATTTTCCCGCCGCGTTCCTTCAAACCGCCCATATCGTCGGCGTCTTCCGCCTTGTCGTACCACTTGTCGAACCCGTAAACGCCTTCGGAACCGAGCGAAACGCCGCGACGTTCGCCGCGATGCGTATTGTACAACTTCGCCAGATCGAACTGCGCCGACTCGCGAACGAACTCGAGCCCAAAGCGGCCCGGCGCGGACGCCGGAACAAGCGCCAATTCGAACGGATTACTGTACGGCGCGTCGTTCCAAACGAGGTGTTCGAACGGCGTCCGCGGCGCCGAGCGGTACGGCAAGTCGACCGTCGCGACCGCCGCTCCCTTGGCGAACGAGTAATTGGGATTCAGCCCCTTATATTCATTCCCTGCCGCTCCCTCAATAAACTCGCCGCTTACGCTGTCGGTAGTCCCAAGCGGGCCGCGGTCGTTGTAGAACCCGAGCGTGTGTCGCGGCAACGCTTGCAAAACCGGCCAGTCGGTTCGACCTTCAGCGTTGTTGTCGTACACATTCGGCGTTTCCAACCCGGCGCGGTTACCTTCGCCGAGCCGGACGCCGCGCGCCCAAACGTTCGGACGGATTTTACCGTCCGGACGCAAACCGCCGACGAACATCCGTTGATCGGAGTTCCCCCATTGCCGGGACGAAAACGCATCGACGTAAGGGAACTTGCCCTCGTTCGAAATGTTCAGCGCCTTATTTTCCGCCAACTCAATTTGGTTATTATCTTCTTTGAAATAATCGACGCTATTTCTATCTCCAATAGTCTGGGTATCAACGAACGTTGCCGTATTGAGCAATTCGTCCGTGCTACGTTGCTCGACGCTCTCGCCGGTGAAGACCGTCAAGTCCATCGCGTTCCAGTCGACGGAGATATACGGGTTCATCAACGGGTGATACGGGCGGTTCGGGTCGGCGACGCGTTGAACGAACGCCGACTTGTACGCCGGAACGGTTCCGACGCCGAAGAGCTTATCTTGGACGATCGGGTAATTTGCGACTTTTTGGTCGTAAAAACTCGCGTCTTCCGTTCCGCGGTCGCCCCAGGCTTTCGGCATTTCAAACGGGACGTCGCGGACGTCGAGAACACGCGCACCATTGTCATCGTATAAGTTCGCAGGATCAATTTTTTTCGTTTGATCTTCGTAATACGGATCGACGCCGATCGACGTCCAAAGCGGTTCCGAAATATTCAGCCCGCGACCGCCGATGTTAGCGACGGCGACCATATACTTGTAGTTCGGCGCCGGTTTCCCCGCTTGCGACAGGTTTTCGGTTCCGGCGTTTATCAACGAGTTAGCTCCGTGCCGTCCGTTGTCGATGTTAATCCACCATTGCGGACAAGTCGTTTCGTTTGGTTTCACGCCAAAACGTTTAGCGTCGTCGTCCCCGGGCGCCGCCGTGAAAGCGACGGAACCGAGCGAACGTTTCGCTTCCGGCCCAACGACCAAATATTCGTTCGGCGCGAGGTAAACATGTTCATCTGTAACGTTACAGAAGGTACGCAACGCGTCCGGATAAGCGCCTGCCGTTCCCAAGGCTTTTACGCCATCTTTATATTTCGAGTTGCTAGCGCTTTCGGCGGGATTAGCGCCGTTCACCGTATCGCCTTTTGCATGAGCAAACCAAACAATTCGGTCAAGTTCAACTTCACGAAGGCTCCAAGTATTATCGCGTTTTCCATTGACGGAATCAACGCGCGAATCTTGCGACGCGGCAAACGCCGGCCCAAGGATATTTGAGCTACGCAAATCAAACTTCAACCAATCGTCACAAATTTTCGTAGCGTCGGGTCTCTTAACAGCGTTAGCCGCTTCCTCCCAACCTTGGAACAAATCAAGATCGGCAATCGAATTAATCGTTACAGCCGTCGATTCGCTCCCAGGGGTCGGCAAGTTGCGGAATTGACGCGTTTGCATCGAAAAGAAGCTGAAATCGTTCTCTTCGAAGCGCGCGTTCGGGCCCTCTCCGGACTTTTTGCCGGACGCGAGCCAATCGAGGACGCCGTTGCGCCCCTTGCGGTAGACGGCGGCTTTCGAGCGGGCGTTCGCCTTTTGCTCGTTTTCGTCGTCCCCCGGGACGTTCAGGCCGCGCGGGTCGCGGCTGTCGGAAATCGCGACGCGCCAAACCGGCATTACCAGTTCGCGACTAAGCGAGTCCGTATAAACCGGCGTCAACTTCGACAAATCCAAACGCCATTGCTTCGTGTTCGGGTCGAAGTCGTACAACTCCGGCGACTGCGGAACGTTCGGGTTCGCGGCGCAGTAAAGCTCGAGGTAAGTCGAGCCTTCCGGACGCTTCACTTGGTCGAAGTGCTTGTCGCCTCCGCTCCGTTCGGAGTCGTCGGCGCCGTCCGCGACGTCGTGCGCCTTGTCCGTGTCGGCGACGCCCAAGTCGTGGAAGCTGAGCGTTTCCGTCAGGACGAGGTCGGGACGTTCCATCCCCCAAGCGAGACGGAAGCCGAGGTCGCTCGATTGATCTTTCAGCGACTTGATTTCGCGGCTCGACCATTCGGCGATCAACTCGTTCGCGCGGCGGTCGACGAACGTCGAGCTTTCGACGCCGTCGACGACCGTCGTAACTTTCGGGAAGTTGCCGTCGGCGTCGCGGTAACCGCTCGTCGCGTCGTTCGCCGCGTCTTTGCTGTTGTTGAGCGCGCTCAGGAAGAAGTCCGCCATTTGCTCCGTCGGAACGCCGTTGACCGGCGCGAAGAGGAAGCGGATTTCCGGCGCGTCGGTTCCCCAACCCGGGTTGACGCGAGCGTTTCCGTCGGCGTCGGAGTAGGTCGCGCCGATTTCCCAGCGGTTGTAACCGAGCGTCGCGCGATCCGGGTCTTCGATCCAGTCGTTTCCGTCGACCCACCAACCGTCAAACGGCGTCGGGTCGAAGAAGAACGGCGTCATCGTCGCGTCCGGGTCGGCGAAGTCGACGACGTTGACGCACCACTGCGCGATCCGCGTCGCGGTCAGTTGACGCGAAACGACGTCTCTCTCGTCTTTGCGATTGTCGCTTTTGAACTTCAGGAGGTCGAACGAACCTTCGACGTAGTCGTGAAGCAAGTCGCCCGGGTCGACCGCGTCCGGGGTTCCGTCGCCGTTCGTGTCTTCGGTGAACGGCAGTTCGCGGTTGTACAGCGTTCCGGCGTTCATATCTTCGTAAAGGAGCGTCATGACGACGAGGTAAAGCCCGCGCGCCATTTCCATTCGCTTAACGAGCCCGACGTTGTGCGTCCGGCTTCCGGGGACGTCGGCGCTCGCGACGAGGCGACCGTTCGAATCGTCTTCGACGTCGAGCCAATAATTTTTACGGGCCAACGCGTTCAGGTCGATTTTCTTCCCGGCGGCGATTTCCGGCGGAAGCATCGCGACCAAATAGGACGTAATTTCCTCGACTTTTTCCTCGAACACTTCCGCGTTCGGCGATTTTTGCAGGTAGTCGTTGACTTCGTCGCCGCCCCAGTTCGGGTCGTCGTCGGCGTAAATATCCTTCGCTTTGAAAACGCGTTCCAACTCGGCGCGGACGTTGCGGCGAATCAAATTTTCAAACCCGAACGAACCGCCTCGATAATCGCCGTCTCCCAACGGTTTGTTGTCCGGGAAGACAAGGCTCGGCGACGGCACGTCGGAGCTGAGCGTCGTCAACGCGAGGCGCGCGTCGGCGCGTTGCGCTTCGTCGATCAGGCGTTCGATTCGCGAGTCGTCGTCGAGCGCGCCGTCGAAGAGGTCGGAGTTCATCCCCAAGTCGTCGACGAGTTGCGACGGCAGGTTTGCCGCGTCGGCGTCGAACGGACGAAGAAGACGTTCCAACATCGGGAGCGAATACGGCGTGTCGGCCCAACTCAACCCGTTTTGCCGCGCCCAATACGGATTGAGCGAGTACCGCGGCGCGTAGGTGTAAATTTGCGCGCCGAGCGGGTCGTAGGAGCGGAACCCGGCGTCGGCGAAGTCGAAACCCGGAACAACGTTCGCGTTCATCCCGTAAAATTCCGCGCCGAGCGTCGTTTTGCCGCGCCACGGGAAGAGCGATTCCACTTCCGCAAGAGTCGCTAAGTCGTCGTTCGCCTTCGGCTTTTCGGTCGTCGGGATCGGTTTATGCAGGCGAATCGGATTGAAGTAACGGAAGAAATGATAGCGCGTCGCAAACGCGTCGTCCGTTTCAAATTCGACGCCCGTTTGGCTATTGACGAGTCGAGCGCCCGGTTGCGCTTTATCGTCGTGTTTGTTCGCCAAATCCCAAGGCAGGCCGGATTGGTCGACGTCGCCGGTCGGGTCGTCGCGTTGGGACAGGTTGCGGCGCCAAAGGAGGTTCGACGCGAGCGTCGCGACGTCGTCCGTTCGCTTGCGCGAAAAGACCTTCGACAGCGTTTCGTAAAGGAGGACGTTCGACGTTCCGCGCCCTTCGCCGCGTTGCGCGATCGAGACCGGGAGGTTCCAGTCGTCGTTCCAACCGAAGCGACCGGCCAAGCTCTCGGCGTTGAAGAACGGCGAATTGACCGAAGCGCCGCCGCCCAAATGGTTCGCCCAAAATTGCGCCAGTTCGTCGACGTAATTATACGGTTGCGACGAATCGGTATAGGCGTTCCCGTCTTCGTCGAAGCGGTTCGCGGTTCGGTATTTGTTCGGGAGTTGATCCCAGTTGCCGGCGGTGTTGACGTTGACGCGACCGTCGAGGTCGAGAATCGTGTACGCGAACATCGTGGCGTAAGGCGTCCCGTTTTCGTCGACGCGCACCGGGAGCCCGGACGGAATCCAAATCGCTTCGCGAACGCCGTCGCCGTCCGCGTCGACGTCGTAAGGATTCGCCGCCGGAGCGTTCGTCGCCAGCGCGTTCGCCAACCCTTCGACGCGGTTGTAAACCGGGTTTTCCGGGTTATTGTAACGCAAACGGTCGTTCCCGCCGTCGAAATTCCAGTGGTCGAGCGGGAGCGGACGCGGCGTCAGCTTGCGCAGGAGCGCCGTCAACAGGGCGCCGCGCGCCGCTTCGGAATAGCCGCCGGCGTCGTAGGCTTGGTCGTAAATCGACAGGTAACCGCCGTTCGCCAACGTGTCGAAGAGCGCCGGACGGTGGAAGGACGGCGTAACTCTTTCGTCGCGGTCGTCCAGCAAATTATGGCTCAAATCGCCGGAACGGATAAAGGGCGCTTGCTTGTAGTTCGCCAAGAAGAGCGTGAAGCGGTCGGCGGCGTTGTACGGAGCGGCCAAGCGCGGCGGCTCGAGGTACGCGCCGTTTTGGTAACCGTAGGCGACCGGGTAATTAACGGCCCAGCTCGAATCGTCGAAGTAACGGAGCGAACCGTCGCCTTGACGTTGCGCGGCGTCGTAGTTCGCGTCGGTCAGGTGCGCCCACATCGAGCGGAAACTGAGCGTCGCGCCGGGCCCGCGACGGAACGGAACCAAGTCCGGCGCGGCGGCGTTCGTCCAAAACGCGAACGGAATCCGCAACGCGTCGCCGCTCATCCCGTAAGATTGCGCGAACGAGTCGATATCGGAATTGTCGAGCATTTCCGGCGTGATTTGCGCGTCCTTCGCCTCCATCGGCGTGAAACCGCCGACGCCGGTGCCGGAGTAAACCGGACGGTTCAGGCGCGCCGTAACGAGCGGGAGCGATTCGTTGAACGCGTCGACGGCGAGAGCCGGGTCGGCGCCGTTGCGGGACGCGGCGTCGCGCAAGTCTTCGACGAAGCGTTTCATATCGTCGCTCAACTCGACGCGAAAGTGCCAGTTATCCCAAATCTTGTAATTATCCGGGTCGCGCAGGCCGTTCCATTGGTAGTGGTCGACCCAATATTGACCGGTACCGGCGTCGGGCGCGACGAAGGCGGCGTTCTTATAAATCGGCGCGGTCGGGTTCGTGATCACCTTTTCGAGGACGAACGTCGAGGAACCGGCGACGACGTCGTTCCACTCCGCTTCCGCGTCGGGGTCGGCGCTCGCGAAGTCGTAAGCGTCGCCGAACGTCATCACGCCGCCGGAGCGTTCGAAGTAGTCCTTAATATCGCCCCAAGAGTAGTTTTGCACGTCCGGCGTCAGCGTCGCGTAGCCGAGATTCGGGAAGATCGCGATGTTCGCTTCAAACTGAACGGACGCGTTTTCGCTCGCGTTGGTCGGAACGCCGTTATTGTCGTAGGAAATACCGTACTCTTTCCAGTCGCCGTACATATTTTCGAGGACGCCGAACGGGCCGATCGGGTTGCGCTCGTTGTTCGAGCCGATCAGGACGTTGCGCAACGCGGCGCCGACGTCTTCTTGGGCGGTCGGCGGGAGATAGCGTTCGGCTTTCGCGGCGCTTTGCGCCGTGTCGGCCATATTCGACGTGATCGTCATAAAGGCCAAGACGGAGACGGCGAACATCGCCAAAAGCGTCAAGATTAACAGCAACGCGACGCCGCGCCGTTCGGTGTGGTTTCGACGTTTCATCGTTAAGGTTCCTCGTATGTGCGGCGGTCGACTTTCGCCCGAAAAAAGCGAAAATCGCCTTTTATCTTTCGCGCTTCGCTTGCCCGGCTCCGCGCGCTTTTTTCTTCGTTAGGTTCGACGGAGACGCCGCCCCGTCGGTTTCGGAAAATTTCCAAAAAATCAAACGCGCCGACGCCGAAAAAACTCGACGCGTCGGCGCAAAAATTACGTCGTCGTTGTTAAAATCGGTTTAACCGTTAAAAATTGGCCGTCCCGGAGTAAACGCCGATGGCGCCCGGGAAAATCGTCGCCGTAACGGGGAGACCGTCCGCGACTTTATTTCCCGCCGCGTCGAAGGTCGGCGTCCAACACTTCGGCGTATTCGGCCCGACGAGCGTCAAGCGCAAGGTCGCCGGAACGCCGGTCGCGTCCGTCGCGACAACGCCGTAGTTCGCGATTTTGTACCAACGGGCGAACGCGCGGAAATTACCGTTCGTCGGAATATCTTCGCGCCCGGTCAACAAAATGTAACGCGTCGTTTCGAGCTGTTCGATCAGCCGTTCGACGTCGAGCGCGTCGAGCGCGCCGTTCGTCGCGTCGACGCCGCCGGTCAGGTCGAGCGTAACGGCGCCGCCTTGGTAACCGGAGCCTTCGAGGAGCGCGGCGAACGCTTTTTCGTCGCCGGGAACGCGATTTTCGAAAACGACGACGTCGTAATCGGCGGCGGAAAGCGCGTCTTTCGAGCAGTCGGTAAAGTCGCCGGACGAGTTTTTCGGCGAAACGGTCGCGAGCCAAGTGTAACGTCCGCTGAACGGTTGCGTCGCGTTCGGGTCGCCGACGTCGCCGAGGAGACCGTCGGTCGTTTCGACGCGCGGTCGGTAAAACGTTTCGTCTTCGTCGCTCGCGTAACCGTAAATAATATCGTCTTGGAGGTAAAACGCGCGCTCGATCTGCGCGGCGTTAATCGCCGGACGCCCGGCGCCGGGAACGACTCGGTTTTGAACCGGCGCGACGCGGGTGAAAAAGGAGTCGAACCCGCCGACCGGCGTCGTCGCGAAAAATTCCGGCGGATCGACGCTTTTCGAAATCGGGTCGACGAAGAACGGGAACGTCAAGTTCAAGTTGCCGTTCGCCTTCACCGAGTTTTCGTTCGTAAAGCCGTTTTCGTAGCGCCAGTTCGCGGGGTTCGCCCAACCGTTCGACTTCATCACGCGGGCGGCGTTGCGACCGAGCGCGGAGGAGTTGTCCGCCTCTTGCATCTGCGCCATCCGCAAGCCGCCGAACGGAATCGCCGACAACACGCCGACCAAACCGATCGACAAGACCAGAATCGCCGCCATAATCTCGACGAGCGTCATCCCGAAGCGCGTCGAACGCCCGGAAATCGGCGCCGTTTTTAAATTTTGCGTCGTTTTCATCGTTAGCGTCCTCCAATATTGCGTTTCGACATGCGAGCGAACTCGCGGGATTCGTAAACCAACCCATAAGGCTCCTCGTCGTCGCCGACGAGATAATCGAACGGCGGATTCACCTCGGCGGTCGTTACCAACCCGGAGGTCGGATTGATCGAGACCCAAGCGTTCGTCGGGTCTTCGCTGTTCCAAAGTCCGTCTTCCGCTCCACCGAGCGCCGCGATACGATCCCAACGCCCGATTAAGAAGTAAATCGGCGTCGACGGAATGAAACGAACGCCGCCGTAGTCGACGTAGGAGACCGAACCGTCCGGCGAAAACATCGTCGTAACGTTGATTTCGCCGCCAAACCAATGGATTTGATCGTCGGTTCCGGAATGCTCCATATCGACGACCGCGCCCTGCGGCAAACCGACCGGCGCCGTCATTGTGGCGCGCGGTTGCCGAACGACCTTATAAGTCGCGTTTTGCAATACCGGCAAATCGATTCCGGGCAACTTTTCGACGGCGTAAGAAGACTCGACCGCGCCGGAAGCGTCGAGACGCTGGTAATGGACGATCGGGTAAAACGGGCCGACGCCGTTGAATTGAATTTTCGCACCGACGTCGAGCGCGCAACCGTAATCGTCCGGACCGCGAATCGGTTCCGGAACCATCGACGACCAATAAATATCGGGGTTCGTGTCCCAGAGTCGAATACGCCGTCCCGTCGCGTCGATAAGATCGCCTTCGGCGAAGACGTTGAAGGTCGCGCCTTGGTCAAGCCCGCTGTAATACGGCGGCGTTTCCACTTGATGCAAGACGAGGGACGCGCTCGCGTCCGGTATCGGATCGCCGTTTTCGTCCAAGCCGCCGGGTACGAACGAACCCGGGAAATATTCGAACGTAACGCCGCAGGGGCGCCCGGTCGTCATCGCTCTCGCTCGGGCGCGGTTCAGGTACGTCGAAACGGTCGAGCCGGCTTGCTTCGTCAGTTGCGACTCCATCATCGGTTTGATCGTCGGAACGCTGACGGCGGTAACGATCAAAATAATGGTCGCGACGACGAGAAGCTCCATCAGCGTAACGCCGCGCCGTTGTTCGCGCAATCTTTTCATCTCGTTCGCTTTCTTTGGGGCGCGCCGCTCGGCGTTTCGTTCGAAAACGTTAAGCGGCGGCAAGTTCGCGTTGTTCGAAATTTGCGGTTCGTTCGGAACGTCCGAACGCGGGGTCATTCTTCGCACTCGCTAACCAGCGTTCCGGCTTCGGCGAAGTTGACGATATTGTCTTCGTCGCCGGAGTAAACGAGGTCTTTCGGCGCGATCGTCGGAACGCCGTCGCGCGGGCCGTCGAGGTTTTCGTCCGGGCCGAACGCGCCGTCGACGCCGGGGTGAATCATTTGGAAACGCTTCTCTTCCAACCAAACGAGGTTTCCGTTCGCGTCGTAGTTGCGAGCGTAAGGAACGGCGCGGGTCAGCGTCGCGTTCGTTACGTCGTCCGAGTCGGCGAGGTAGAACGTCTTGCTCGACGAACCGTTCGGCGCGCCGTAAGGCGAATTCGGCGACGGGCGGAAGTAAACGAGCGGCAAGTCGCCTTGTTCAAACGCCGGGACGTAAACGAAGGCGTTCAGCGACGCGTCCCAAAGCTCGTCCGCGTCCTCGACCGGATAAAAAACGCGCGTTCCGCCGTTATCGACCGTCAAATACGTTCCGATGTTTTTCAGTTCGAAGTCGAACAGCGGCGCTTCGCGGCGCGCTTTCAACGGGAGCGCCAACGGAACCAAAACGTCCGCGGAGTTGTAACCGACGCCGAGCGGCGCCTTCGGGTTCGCGTAGAACCCGCTCGGTTTGCCGTCGTAGTCCGGGAGACCGCCGAGCCAAAAAACGAGCGACGAAATGTAGTTTTGGAGGTTCCAAACGTGTTGGCCGTCCAAGTCGCCGAGGCCGGTCGGAGCCTCGATCGAACCGCTCGAAACTTTGCAACCGTGTTGAACGTGCAGCATAAACTCTTCGTACTGCAGTTGAACCGTCGCGCCCGGGAGGTTGTAGCGCGGCCAACGTTTTTTGACGTGTCGAACGACCGCCTCCGGATCGCTGAAGTCGGGCGGGTACTCGCCGAATTGATTTTTATACTCGTCGAGCGCCATCGAGAGCTGCGCCATTTGCGTCGCGACGACCGCGCCGCGCGCCGATTTGCGAGCGCTGACCAAAACGGTCGACGTAATACCGGCCAACAAACCGATGATGACAATCACCACCAAAATTTCCACCAAGGTAAAACCGGCGCCTCGGTTCGCGCGTTTTCGATTCGTAGTCATTGCAGGATTACCTCACCAGCGTGTGATTGTCGATATTGTCTTTATGCGCTTTCGAACCGTCCGGAGCGCCGGGATAAAAGGGGGCGTTGTTATCGAGGTCGAGGTTCGAGTTAACGTCGAACGGATTGTTCATCGCCTCGACGGTCGCCGCCGTCGGCGCCATCAAGCCGGGTTCGCCGTCCGGGCCCGCCGAGAAAACGTAAGGAACGAGGAACCAACCGGCGCCGACGCCCAACGGGTCGAACGGGTCGGCGTCCAACTCGGCGTTCGCCGGGTCGAGCGGGAGAACCGGTTGACGGTCGCTCGACTCGAGCCCGGGCGCCCAGCGCATCCAGCAGATCGGACGGCCCCAACCGTCGACGAACTCAAGGAGCCCGTTGCCGTCCGTGTCGGCGACGTCGCGGTCGGAGAAACCGGCGCGCGATTCCGGGTCGGCGTTCGTAACGACGAGGTAAAGGAGTTCGGCGTTATAATTGTCGCCGAAACCGGCGGAGTTCGCGACCGCCAAGCGGTACGACTCTTGGAGCGGCGTGTAAGTTCCGTCGAGTTGCGACGCGGTTCCGAGTTCGTTCGTCGTGCATGGCAGATCGCAACGCAACAAGTCGCGCATCCGATAAATCCGTTGGCGCGCCCGCTCCTCGCCCGGCAAGTTGTTCGGCAAGTCGCTCATATCGAGACGCAAATACTGATAACGCTCGTAAATCGACGTCAACACGGAGTCGATTTTCGCGATCGTCGTTTCCGTTTGCGCTTCTCGCGCGGTTTCGATCGACGAGCGCACCGTCGTGATCGAGATGGCGCCGAGCGTCGCGATAATCGAAATCGTTACCAGCAACTCGATTAACGTAAACGCCGAACGGTCGCCGCTCGGCGCGCGGCGCCTCGGTCGTCGTTTTGTCAGTCCCAAACGTTTCACGCGGATACCCTTGCGTCCTTAACTCTTTACGGTTCGTCGGTTGAACGGTCGAACGTGCCGAACGACCGCGCGTTTGTTTTCGTCGATTTTGTCGTTATTATTAATAGGCGAAGCGCAATCGCTTGCAAGCCGCGCCGCTTTTCGCCGCCCTTCCCCAAGCGAAGACGGCGAAAAACCAACGGCGGCGTTTACTCCATTTCGCCTTCGAGCGTTCCGCCTTCGGCGAAGTTCGTTACGTTGTCGCGGTCGGCGACGCTAAACGACGAGTGTTCGCCTCCGGCCAAATCGCGGTCGTGTTGGTGTCCGTGTTCGTCTTCGTGTTCGTCCGCTTCGCCGAACAGGCCGTCTTCGCCGGGGAAAATCAGCTGGAACGAATCGGCGTTGTACCAACGCCCGTCTTTTTGATACGGTTGCGCGAGGCCTTCGTCGCCGACGTCGAAGCGTTTGCCTTCATAGGAGCCTTTTTCGGCGCGGAAGTAGGCGATCGATTTGTTTTGGAACATCAGGCCGAGGCGTTTGTTATAGTTGCCGCCGTTCGTTCCTTCTTCGTCGTAAGCGAGTTCCATCACCGTCGTTTCGCGCGGTTCGGCGTCGGCGATCTCGTAACAATCTTCGTCCGGATCGTAAGCGCCGAACGGATGTTGTTCGTCCGCCGCCATTCCCTCGCCGTCGTGATACGCGAGCCAGAAAAGGAGCGCTTTACCCGGGTGGTCGCCGCATCGCTTCCCGACTTCGTCGACCATTTTATCGACTTCGCCGGTTTTCAACACTTTCGGCCAACGCTTCAAAATGTGTCGGCGAACGATGTTGCGCGCCTTTTCGTAGTTCGGCGAATCCGGATTATAGCAACAACGGCACGCGCAACTGTCCGGCGGGTACTCGCCGTATTTTTGTTTGTAAATTTCAAGCGCGGTTTCGAGGTCGGTCAACCGCGCCTTCGCGGTCGCTCCGGCGAAAAAGCCGCGCGCGCCGCCGAACGCGACGAGCGCGATCGAGGCCAGCAACCCGATAATTACGATCACGACCAAAATTTCGATCAACGTAAACCCTTGCGGAGCGCGCCGTCCGGCCGCTCGTTTCGCCACGCGCGTCATTCTTTTCGTTCCATTCTATTCGCTAAGCGCCTTAAATAAAGCGCGTCGTTTTTAAGTCGAGCGGTTTTGTCGCCTTTACTCTATTGGTCGAGGCGACGCCGCCGAAAGTTCCGTTTTTTCGCGATTTTCGCCGAAAGTTTCACGCGTCTAACCGCGTTAAAATCGGCAAAATCGGCGACGGGCGAGACGTTTTCGCGTCCGTCGCCGGAGTTTTCCGCCGTCGTTATTTCGACAACGATTCGATGAGCTTAATCATCGGGAGGAAGAGCGCGACGACGATCGTACCGACGATGACGCCGAGGAACATAACCAACAGCGGCTCGAGCATACTCAAGAGCGCTTCGGTGTACGTTTGGACTTCGTCGTCGAACACGTCCGCGACTTTGTAAAGCATCGTGTCGAGTTCCCCGGTTTCTTCGCCGACGTCGACCATATTAACGACGATGTCGCCCAAAACCTTCGCTTGCAACTTCGTCATATAAATCAGCACGCCGATCGGGCCCGCTAAGAAACAGAAGAAGTAGAACAAGCACGCGGGGTGGAAACCCGGGCGCGAGTGGTTGCGCATCGGGTTCGCGATGGTGTCCCCGTCGCGAATCGCTTCCAAAATCTTTTGGTACATCTTTTCGAAAACGCCGTTGTTCGCGGTTTCGCGGGTGATGTGCAACGCTTCCAAAATCGGAACGCCGGATTGAACGAGCGTCCCGAGGGTTCGCGTCGTGCGGGCGACGACCGTTTTTTCGAGCAACGGGCCGAAAATCGGAATCCGGAGCAGGAACAAGTGCCAACCGAAGCGCATATACGCGAAACTGGTCGTAATTTTAATGAACAACCAAATCCCCAACGGAATCCCCGGGCCGAGGTACCAGTATTCCATACACGCGTGCGACGCTTTAATAAGGAATTGCGTCAGGCCCGGCAGTTCGACGTCGAAGTCGGCGAAGATTTCTTCGAACTTCGGAACGATCGCCATCATAATGAAGATCAAAATCCCGATAGCGAAGATCAAAACCGCGACCGGGTACGTCATCGCCGACTTAATTTTCGCCTTCAACTGTTCCGAACGTTCGAGGAACTCGGCCAAACGTTGAAGAATGACTTCCAAGGCGCCCCCCGCCTCGCCCGCTTTGATCATGTTGACGTAAAGGCGGTTGAACGCTTTCGGCGACTTCGCCATCGCTTCCGACAAGCTCGACCCGCTTTCGATTTCGTTGCAGACGTCGAGGAGGCAGTTGCGGAGCGGGCCCGGCTTCGATTGTTGTTGCAAAATATTCAAGCTGCGCAAAATCGGCAGACCCGCGTCTTGCAAAATCGACAAGTTCCGGGTGAAGTCGCGAAGGATTTTCGGTTTGACGCGCCCGAACGTGAAGGTTTTGCCGGTCGCGGCCTTCTTTTTCTTGGCGGCCTTGCGGTCTTTATGGAGAACGATTTTCGTAACGTGATAACCGCTCTCCTTTAGCGTTGCGGTAACTTCCTCTTCGGTACTCGCTTCGATAACGTCGGTAAAGCCCTTCCCGGCGGAGTCGATCGCTTCTACTTTAAACTTGGGCATACGGCACCTTTTGACTTGGGGATTCAAACGGCGAAAAGATAACGCGAAATTCTATTTTAACGAAAAGTTCGCGATTTATCAACGCCGCCGAGCGGTTTTCTTCAAATTTTGGCGCAATTTCTTCTTGCGATTCGGCGAATTATAACGACAAGGCGCTCCCAAAGGAACGATAACGCGGGACGCGACGATTTTAGCGGTCGCGCCGACGCGTCTCAAAACCGAATCGCTTTCGCCATTTTCTCCAAACCTCCTCTTTTCGAATCCCAACGCGACGCCGACGACGGGCGCCGCGTCGAGCGCCGAATCGAAGGTTCGAAATCGAGTCGACCCGTCGTTCGCGGGCCTCCCGTCTTAGGCGTCCAAAACGGTTTCGCGGACGACCTCTTCGATCGTCGTCGTCCCCTCGAAGACCTTAACGAGACCGGCGTCGCGCAGGGTGAGCATCCCGTAACGCTGGGCCGACTCGCGCATCTCGGCGACGGAGCCGTTTCGCAAAATGATGTCCCGCATCTCCTCGTTGACCGTAAGGAACTCGTGGATCGCGGTTCGGCCTTTGTAGCCGGTGTTGTTGCAGGTCGCGCACCCGGCGCCTTGGTAAAAGTGTTTCCCGGCGACGTCGTGCGGCGTGAGCCCGAGTTCGGCGAGTTGCTCCTCGGACGGTTTCACCTCCGTTCGGCAATCTTTGCAGATTCGGCGAACGAGACGCTGCGCCAAAATCGCTCG
>JAFSDX010000236.1 GCA_017436025.1 Thermoguttaceae bacterium | reverse complement strand
TTATTTTTTATTTTTCCTTATCTTACTTTATACCGCTTTCGCGTTGTTTCGCCCTTTTCGGCAAACAGACGCCTCCGCTCCTTCGCGACGCGACGAACCGCCCGTTCCCATTCCAACAAAAAAGGCGCAAGAAAAGAAAAACCCCCGACGAAACCCAAAATCTCGTCGGGGGTTAGTACCGGATCCCGGAGTCGAACCGGGACGCCCTTGCGGGCAATGGATTTTGAATCCATCGCGTCTGCCAATTCCGCCAATCCGGCGCAAGGAGATAAACCCAAAACCGTCTCTCCCAATCAACGTTTTTATTTTACCCCTTTTTCCGCAAAACGCAACCCCCTTTTTTAAATTTTTCCCTTTTTTTTCGCCAACCCCTCGATCGCAACTTCGCGCCGCCTTTCCTTTTTCGCTATTCTTCCCATCCTTCTTATTCTTTCTTCCTTCGTTCCTCGTTTACGCTCTCCTTTTTTATTTTTTTTTACAATTCAACGCGACTCCTCTTGCGTTATTTCGCCGCGATCGTTAAAATCGACGCGTCGCGCAAAAACGCTTTTTTTTAAGCGTCCGCCCTTATTTCGCCGGAGTCCGTCTTGCAAATTTCCGCCTTTCCCCCCGAAAACGCCCCCAAACCTTCTCGCGTCTGCTCCGAAACCGGACGTCCGTTCGAACCGGGCGAAAAAATCTTCGTCGTTCTCTTTGAAGAAAAGGGCGAAATCCGACGCCGCGACCTTTGCGCCGAAGCGTTCGCCGCGACGAAACGTCCGGAAAACGCTCTCGCTTGGTGGTCGACGCGCCTTCCGTCGAACGCCGACAAAAAAGAAAAACTCGCCCCCAACGACGCGCTAACCGACCTCTTCGAATCGCTCGCCGACCGCCCGGACGAAGCGGCGCTCCGCTATGTTCTCGCCTTGCTCTTGACGCGTCGACGCGTTTTGCGGTTCGAACGAGAAGAAATCGAATTTCTCGGCGACGCGCCCCAACGCTCCCCTTCCGCGCCGTCGCTTGTTTTCTTTTCGCCGCGACGCGAAACCTCTTACGTCGTTCCGGTCGTCGAAATGAACGCGGAAGAAATCGCCGCCGTCGAAGCGCGTCTTCTCGCCCTTATTCGCGAACCGAACGCCCAACTCGACGCGATCGCCCGAACGTCGGCTCCCGTTCCCTTTCAAACGCCGTCGCTCGAAGACGACGTTTAAGACGTATTCGCCCTTCTTCGCCGGTTCGCGCGTTCGTTTTAGCGTTCGTTTCCTCTTTATTTCTTCCGATCGTCGTTCCGCGCCCCTCTATTATTTTCGTCTCGACGATAAAAATCGGAAAAATCGTCCTCGCCCCCCTAAATTCCTCTTGCGACGGCGACGCTCGTTCGATAAAATAAAAAACGATCGTTCCCGTTTTAACGGTCGCGCCCTTTATACCGGTTTTACCTAATTCAGCAGAAAACGCTCGATATGCCGACGCTCAAACTCGCCGTTCTTATTCCCTCGCGCCTTCGCTTTTCCCTTTCGGCTCTCGCCGCAACTCGAAACGCGAAACGCTCGAATCGCGCCGCGTTTTTGCGCAATTTGTCCTTATTATTAATGTCGGCGTTTTTCGCGTCGCTTCCTCTCCTCGTCGGCTGCGCTTTGTCTCCGAAACCGAAACTCCCGGAAGTCGTCGGCGACGCCCCCGATTTTGAGGAGCTGAAAACCGCCGTCAACGCCAACAGCGCGAAAATCGAAACGATTTTCTCCTCCGACGCGTCGATCGGCGTCAAGTCGACGCCCGGTTGGGCCAAATGTCAAATCGCGTTTGAACGCCCCGGCAACCTTCGCGTCGTCGGTTCCGCTCCGACGATGGGGCGCGTCGTCGACGTCGGTTGCAACGACGAACGCTTTTGGTTTTGGAGCGATTTTCAAAATTCGGACGAGCTTTATTTTTGCCGCCTCGACCAATATCAAAACTCCGCCGCCGCTCGCGCCCTCCCCCTCGACCCGACTTGGTTCCCGGAAGCGTTCGGCGTCGTCGAGTTGAAAGACGACGAACTCGTCGACGGCCCGATTTCGCAGGCGGACGGCTCCCTGTTGGTAACGCTGAAAAAAACGCGCCCGGACGGGGTTTACCTCAAACGGATTTACTTCGAGCCGAAAACCGCCGCGATTTTGCGCCAAGACGTCCAAGCGCCGAGCGGCGAAACGGTTCTTTCCATCCGTTGCAACCGCTCCGTTTACCTCGACTCGCCCGGCGTCGTCTTGCCGCAAAAGCTCGAGATCGAGTGTCCGCGATCGGACGGCGCGCTGATCGTCGACGTCGGAACGCCCGTCGTTAACGATTCGAGCAAGATCGTCGAAAAGGCTTTTCAACAGCCGACCGACCTGAAAGCAAAAGCGATCGATCTCGGCGCCGCGACCGCGCCGTCCGCCGCCGTTTCGACCGCCGCGAACGTTCCGCAAGCCGCTTCGCTTTCCCCCGCCTCCGGAACCGACGTTAACGTTTCTAACGATAATAACGGCGTCAACGTCGCCGCGCCCGCCTCGACCGTCCCCAACGCCGCGACGACCGCGACGTTCGAGCCGACGCAACCGCAAATTCGAATGATCGCTCGCGCTCGCGTCGACGCCGTCCCGCAGAACGAGCTTTTAGCGTCGCAAACGCTCGCCGCCGCCCCGACGGTCGCGACCGCGCAAACGTTGCAACCCGCGCCGACCGCCCAATTTTCGACGCCCGACGTTCAACAAATCGCCCCCGTTTACCAAAATCCGCAAATTCAACAAAACGCGCAGAACGCCCCGGCGACGCAAAACGCTCCCGTTTACCAAAACCCGCAAATTCAACAAAACGCGCAAAACGCCCCGGCGACGCAAAACGCGCCCGTTTACCAAAATCCGCAAATTCAACAAAACGCGCAGAACGCCCCCGCGACGCAAAACGCTCCCGTTTACCAAAATCCGCAAATTCAACAAAACGCGCAGAACGCCCCGGCGACGCAAAACGCTCCCGTTTACCAAAACCCGCAAATTCAACAAAACGCG
>JAFSDX010000235.1 GCA_017436025.1 Thermoguttaceae bacterium | reverse complement strand
TTAATTTAAGAGCGTTCCAGTAATTGGGTATGCGTCGCGAAAAAGGTTTGTCGAGAACGAGCTTTTCAAAGATTTCGGGCGTTTTGGCCTTCGCGGCGCGCTCCATTTCGAGAACGGCGGCCGGATTCGCCGCCGGGGCGGGCGCGGGCGCGGGAGTCGGAGCGGGAGCCTCCGCCGGAGCAGGAGCTTCAGCCGGAGCGGGAGCCTCCGCCGGAGCGGGAGCTTCAGCCGGAGCGGGAGCCTCCGCCGGAGCGGGAGCTTCAGCCGGAGCTTCGGCGTTCGGCGCGTCTTGCGCAAAAAGGCTCGGCGTCGCGGCGCCGTCGAAATAGACGAAGCCCGCGACAAGAAGCGCGGTCGACAAAAAAGATTTCAAATAAAATTTCATTTTTGATCCTGCAATGCAATTCGAGTAAAAATAACGCGGGAAGAGACGTTGGCGCGCTTTTGTCGCAATTAAACGCCGCGACGCCGTTACCATTTTAACGCCTCGACGTACTTTAAGCAACGCGCGTTTGAGAAAATTAGCGGAATTGGTTAAAATATCGAAAAATCGAGCCGACGTTTGGAGACGACGCGTTTCCTTTAAAACGGGAAAATTGAGACGCTAAATTTGAAAAAAAAAACAAGCGTTAACGAACGCGCGGCGAGCGGACGGACGGAAAGGAAAACGTTGGGCCGACGTTTTCGTCGTTGCGTCGCGAGCGTCGTGCGGCGACTTGGGCCCAACGTAAAAAAACGCTCGACGCGGGGAACGTCGAGCGGCGAAAGAAGAAATTTAATGCGAAAGAGAATGTCGGAAACGTTGAAAACGCGGGAGTTACGGCGTTCGCTTTTTCGCGGCGAAGAGGGCGGCGACTCGAACCGCTTCGATCAAGCTCTCCGTCTTCGCCGTTCCGGTTCCGGCGACTTGAAACGCCGTGCCGTGCGCGACGCTCGTGCGGATGATCGGCAAGCCGAGCGCGACGTTCACCGCCGAAAACATATCGAACGCCTTCATCGCGATGTGCCCCTGGTCGTGGTAAATCGCAACGATACCGTCGTAAAGACCGTTTTTCGCGTCCAAAAAGAGCGTGTCCGCCGGGAACGGGCCGCGAATATCGAGCCCGTCGGCGCGCGCCGCCTCGACCGCCGGACGAATGATTCGGATTTCTTCGTCGCCGAAGAGACCGCCGTCGCCGGAATGGCAGTTCAACGCGCAAACGCCGAGTCGCGGCTCCCGACCGAGTATCGTCTCCATAAAGCGGCGAATCAACCCGCACTTCTCGTAAACCGACGCGAACGTTACTTGGTCGAGCGCCTTGCGCATCGACGTGTGCAACGTTACGTGAACGACGCCCAAACCGGTCGGCGAAGCGATCGCCGGATTCGGGCCTAAATAAAGCGCCATCCCGAAGTTAGAAACGCCGCAACGCGACGCTAAAATCTCCGTGTGTCCCGGGAATTTATGTCCGGCGAGGTTCAGCGACTCCTTGTGCAAGGGCGCGGTAACGATTCCGGCGACCTCCCCGGAAAGCGCGAAGTCGATCGCGCGGTTCAGCGAACGGAACGCGGCGTCGCCTCCGGCGGCGCAGATTTCGCCGAATTTCACCGAGGACGCCGACGCGTCGCAACAGGGGACGCAAGGAATCGTCGACGCGCCGAAACGAGACGGGTAGCCGTTCGCCGCTTCCGAAACCGAGTCGACGGCGACGACGCGAGCGTCCGTTTTCGCGACGGAGACGGCGCGGCGCATAACTTCGGGATCGCCGAAAACAAGCGGGCGCGACGACGGAAGCGGGAACGCGGAAGTCGCCGAATCGGCGGGCGTCGGGAAGAACGAACGCCAAGCGGCGGCGATAATTTCCGGGCCGACGCCGGCGGGGTCGCCCGCGGTTAACGCGAGTATCGGAGCGGTTTCGAGCGGCATAATGCGGATTCCTTCGCAAAAACGATTGTTTCAAGTTGCGTTTTTTAGAAAATCAAAAACTCGCCGACGGTTCGTCGGACGACGCTTGAATTTTGTTTAGCAAAACAGCGGAATCAAAGCGCGCCGGGCGGTCGAGCGGCGACGTCGGCGCGGTTTTGATTTTTGTTCAACGCCGGAGTTAATCAAAGGGCGAACGTCGGGGGGTTAAAAGTTCGGCAACGCGCGGCCCATTTGACGAATCGCTTGGCGGAGGCGGTCTTCTTTTTCGACGACGGCGAGTCGCAAGTAGCCTTCGCCGAGCGGGCCGAACGCCGAACCGGGGCTGACGACGACGTTCGCTTCGCTCAAAAGCTTCATCGCGAAATCGAACGTCGTGTATTTTTGCAGGTACTTTTCCGGAATCTTTTGCCAAACGAACATCGACGCTTTCGGACGAACGACGTCCCAACCGAGCCGCTCGAGCCCTTCGCAAAGAACGTCGCGACGGCGTTCGTAAACTTTCGCCTGCGCGGCGACGTCGGCGTCGAGCTCCCGCATCGCGACGATCCCGGCGATTTGGAGCGGAGTGAAGCCGCCGTAGTCGTAATAAGTTTTGATCGTCGCGAGCGCGCGGACGATTTCGGAGTTGCCCGCGCAGAAACCGATGCGCCAACCGGCCATATTGTAACTTTTCGACATGGTCGTCATCTCGACGCCGACGTCGCGGGCGCCCGGGACGGAGAGAAAACTCGGCGTCTCGTAACCGTCGAAAACGACGTCGGCGTAAGCGAGGTCGCTCAAGACCATAAAGCCGAATTTCTTCGCTAATTTAACCAAATCGACGTAAAATTCGCGTTCGACGACCGTCGCCGTCGGGTTGTGCGGGTAGTTGACGAGCATAACCTTCGGACGCGGGTAGAATCGCTCGCAAGCGAACGCGACTTCCGAGAGGAGGCGCGCCGGGTCGCGAACGTCGAGCGCGAGCGTTTCGCCCCCCGCCAACATCACCGCGTAAAGGTGCGCCGGGAAGTAAGGGGACGGAACGATCGCCAAGTCGCCGGGCCCGCAAAGCGCGAGAATCGTGTGACTTAGCGCGTCTTTCGAACCGAGCGTCGCGATGATTTCCGTTTCAGGATTGAGGCGAACGCCGTAATATTTGAGGTAGCGAGCGGCGACTTCGCGGCGAAGGTTGATCGCTCCGCGCGCGGCGCCGTATCCGTGAACTTTCGGGTTGCGAATCGCTTCGGCGAGCTTTTCGATCACCAAGTCGCTCGGCGGGTCGGACGGGCTTCCCATCCCGAGGTCGACGACGTCCGCTCCGGCGCGGCGTTTGGCGTATTTGAGGGCGTTCAGTTCGGCGAAGAGGTAAGGCGGGAGGCGCTTCACTCGTTCGGCGACGTTGATTTCGAACGGGCGGGGGTCGTCCGGCGCGTCGTTCGTTTCGGCTTGCGCGGATAGGCGGGCGGCGGACGCTTCGGCGTCGACGTCGACGGGGCGCGACGCGGCGTTTTCGGCGGTTTCGGGGGCGTTTTCTTCGTTGAACCGTTTTTTTTCTTCCCAATCGTTCGACATAGCGACCTCGGCGGTAAATTACGGGGTTAAAACGGGCGGTTTCGGCAAGTTGCGCAAAGCCGGAAAGGCGGGCGAAAGAAGCGAAACGGAGTTCAAGCGCAAAAATCGCGGTCGACGGAACCGGACGGCGCGCTCGGACGTTTCGAGCAAACGTTCGCCGTTTATTAATGATAACGTCGTCGGCGATTTCGACAACGGGCGCGGCGGGAATTTTTGGAAGAAACTTGCGTTTTTGCCGAATCGAGCGATTTTAGAGACGAAGAACCGGCGGCGCCGTCTTGCCGGGCGTCGTCGTCGAGGTATAATAATAAAGGACGGCGCGCCGGGCGAGGAGGTTCGTTTCCGTCGCGTCGCTTTTTTTGCGTTTGTCGGGAGGTTTTCGTGCTGAAATCGACGCCTTTTTCCTTTTCGTTTTTGACCGAAATTTTGTCGTCGCCGTCGGTGAAACCTTGGGCGAGCCGTCTGCATCCGTCGGCGGTGTTGGCGGTCGTCAAGGGCGTGTTGAACGACGTGTCGCAAGAGGCGTTTTCCGCGGCGAGCGAACTGCGGCGTCCCGATTTGGCCGAGTTGATCGAAAAAATCGTCGGGCGGTTGGCGACGCTCGGCGACGACGCGGAGCCGCTTGTCGTCGACGCTCGCGGGCGGGTTTTCGCCGACGATTTCGAGCGGTTGGCGGCGGAGGCGGTCGCCGAAGCGGCTTGGGCGCTTTCGGAACCGCGAACGGAATTTTCGGAACGAAAAGACGCGGCGCGGGAAAAGGAAACGATCGCGCGGCTCTGTCAAGCGACCGGAGCGGAGGCGGCGGCGATTTTTGCGAACGTCGCGACCGCTCGAATCGCGACGCTGGAAACGTTGGCGTCGGACGAAGAGTTGGTCGTCGCTCGGCGCGATCTTTACGAACGCGACGGCGGCGAACGGCTCGAAACGTCGCTCGATTTTTTCCCGATCGTTCGACGCGAAATCGGCGCCTGCAACGCCGTCGACCCGAGCGATTACGCGGCGGCTTGCAACCCGAAAACGGCGCTCGTTTGGACGACGCGAGGACGTTGGGCGACCGGAGGACGACGCGTCGACGTCGCCGAACTCGTTAAATTGCGAGCGGCGGAAAAGTTGAATTTCGCGATCTTGGGCGAGTTCGAGTTCGCGCCGATTCTCGATCTGTCGGAATTTTTCGACGCGGCGCTCCCGACCGTCGGCGAACGGCTCAGAAGCGGATACGACTTGGTTCTTTGCGACGGCGCGCAGCTGATCGGCGGCCCGTCTTGCGGGTTGATTTTTGGTTCGCGTTCGAAAATTGACGCGATTTTGAAAACGCGAACGGCGAGGGCGACGAAGTTGGGGCGCGTCGAAACGGTCGCGTTGGCGAAAACGATCGAACTTTCCGGCGAACGCGACGCGGCGCTCGCGGCGATTCCGGCGCTGCGGATTTTGTCGACGTCGGTCGCGAACTTGGAGAATCGAGCGAAACGATTGGCGGCGCTTTTGGAAACGGCGCCCTGCGTCGCGAGCGTTCGGATCGTTTCGGGGCGTTCGCCTCTTTGCGCCAACGCGACTTTCGGCTCGTCGCCGACTTGGCTCGTCGAAGTTCGACCGAAAGGACGCGCTCCCGCCGAACTCGCGCTTCTTTTGGAAGCGTCGTCGCCGCGGCTCTTGGCTCGCTGGACGCGCGACGCGTTGACGCTCGACTTGAAAACGGTCGCGCCGGAGCGAGACCTCGTCGTCGCCGAGATTTTCGAAAAAATCGTTCCGGCGGAGCAGCGCGGAGCGAACGAACGTTGAACGAACGTTGAACGAACGTTGAACGAACGTTGAACGAACGGCGGCGCGGCGCGGAGGACGGCGGAAACGTCGGCGAACGTTCGACGGCGTCGACGCGAAAATAGGTAAAATCGAGGGGATAAGACGACGTTAAATTCCGAGAAACTTCGGGAAACGGCGTTTTCCCCCTTTACGCGTCGGAGTAAAAAAGGTATCCTAAAAAGACGTCGAAACAAAAGCGCGGCGGAGAGAAGCCGAACGGAAAACGACGGGGGAACGAACGCGATAAAAAGTCGTTCCGACGAGGAAAACGTTGGCGAGGTAATAATGAAGATGGAACGCGACCGAACGCGGCGAATCGCGCGGACGTTGAAACAAAAGCGCGGCGGAAAACGCGGCGCTTGGGGGAGCGCGACGACGTTCGGCGCTTGGACGTTGGCGTTTGCGGCTCTCGCGTCGGCCGGCGAGGGAAGCGTCGAGGCGCCCTCTTCGCCCGACGATTCGGCGACGGCCTCCTGCGTTCCGACCGCGGCGGACGCGTCGCCTTTTTCCGCGAGGGGAGGGAACGCGCCGTTCGCTCGATTGATCGACGAAATGCGCCGCGCCGAAGGTTGGAAAATTTTCGAATCGCCCGGCGCGCGAACCGTCGGAACCGTCGGAACCGTCGCCGTCGAGTTGGAAGCGGAACTCGGCGTCGGCGACGAAATCCCGATCGCGGCGCCCAGAAACGTCGCCGTCGAAACGTCGCCGACCGCGCAGTGTTCGCGCTGGGCTCGGTTCAAGCCGGGAAGCTGGGCGCGATTGCAAACGACGAGCGTCGCGTATGAAAACGGGAAAACGATACGAAGCGTTACCGAAACGAAAGTTTCGTTGACGAGCGTCGACGTCGAGAAGGGGGAATACGAACTCCGATACGACGCGACGATCAAAATGGGCGGGCTCGATTACGAACGGAAGTCGACGACCGCGCGTTTCGATTTTTGCGACGCGCCGGTCGGAGACGGCGCCGTCGTCGAAACGTTGGCTCCGGCGAACTTGACGATCGCTCGGAAAGCGATCCCCTGTCAAACGCGGCGCGTAACGCGAACGACGCCGCAATGGAAAGAAACGACGACCCTTTGGTTTTCGCCGGTCGTCGCGCCGCACGTTCTCCAAAAAGAAACGACGCGAGAGAGCGTCGGCGAAAACGACGCGAGCGGCGAAACGATTTCTCGCGAACTTTCGGTCGCGCGGAAAACGGCGGCGCACCTCCTGCTCGGCGGAGAATTGACGACCTACGTCGTCGACTCCGCGGCGCAAAAGGGAACGCGTTTCGACTCGACGACGACCGTTTGTTCGACGACGACGCCGGGAGGAATCGCGCGCAAAACGACCGTCGAAACGGACGCGAGCGGCGTCGTGTTGCTGAGTTCGACGACCGTCGCGCTCGATTATTACGTCGCGCCTTGACGAACGACGACGCGAAAACGTCGCCGACGACGGAAAAATTTGCGAAAATAGCGGCGGAAAGGCGAATAAAAAAGGGAACGCGAGTTGAAAACGCGTTCCCTTTTTTGTTTTTTTGTTTCTTGCGCTTGACGACGAAAGTCGTTCGGTCAAGCCGTTCAGATTCCCTAAAGCGCCCAATTTAAAATCGGACGCCGCGCGGTAAGACGCCGCGACCGCTTTTCGGACGGCGACGTCTCCGGAGACTAGCGTCGCGATTCGAGAATCGGCGTCGAAAATCTTGATTCGCGCTCAAAATAACGGAAGCGTCGCGGTTAAACGTCGATAACGACGACCGCGACGCGGCGTTTCAAAGCGGAGCGAAGCGATCAGTTGCCGAGCGATTGGAGCGGAGCCGGAATGCGACCGCCGAAATGGACGAAATCGCTGCTCGCGCCGACGTTGCGGACTTCCATCACCGGCGACGCTCCGAAGAGGCCGCCGAAGCTGACGAAGTCGCCGGCTTTTTTGCCCGGGCACGGAACCAAACGGGTCGCGGTCGTCTTGTTGTTGATGACGCCGATCGCCATTTCGTCGGCCATAATGGCGGCGATCGTCGACGGGGTAACGTCGCCCGGGATGAGGATCATATCGAGCCCGACGCTGCAGACGCAGGTCATCGCTTCGAGCTTTTCGATCGTCAGGTGCCCTTGCGCGGCGGCGTCGGCGAGAGTCGAGTCTTCCGAAACCGGAATGAAGGCGCCGCTCAAGCCGCCGACCGAACTCGACGCGAAGAGGCCGCCTTTCTTGACGGCGTCGTTGAGCATCGCGATCGCGGCGGTCGAACCGGGAGCGCCGACGCGCGCCAAGCCGAGCGTCTTCAAAATTTCGCCGATACTGTCGCCGACCGCCGGAGTCGGAGCCAACGACAAGTCGACGACGCCGAATTGAGTGTTCAAGCGTTCCGCGACTTCGCGCCCGATCAGTTCGCCGACGCGGGTAACGCGGAAGGAGGCCGTCTTGATTTCTTCCGACAAATCGGAGAGCGTCAGTTTTCGACCGCTTTCCTTCGCGGCGGCGATGCGGCGACGGAGCGCGCAGTCGACGACGCCCGGGCCGGAAACGCCGATGTTGATCGTCGCTTCCGGTTCGCCGACGCCCATATACGCGCCGGCCATAAACGGGTTGTCTTCCGGAACGTTCGCGAAAACGACGAGCTTCGCGGCGGCGAAACCGACGTTCGCGGCGTCGGCGTGCGCAATGTCTAAAATGACGTGTCCGAGGCGGTGCAGCGCGTCCATATTGACGCCGGCTTTGCGGGACGCGGCGTTGATCGAGGAGCAAACGCGCTTCGTCGAGTTCAGGACTTCCGGCAGGGAGTCGATGACCGTTTGCGCGCCGTCGGAGATGCCTTTGTGAACGAGGGCCGAGAAGCCGCCGACGAAGTCGACGCGGCAGTGTTCGGCGGCGTCGTCGAGCGCTTTCGCGAGTTTCAGCGCGGCCGGTTTCCCGTGTCCGGCGAGGAGAATCGCGGCGGGGGAAATGGCGAGGCGTTTGTTCGTGATCGGAATGCCGTATTTCGCGCCGATTTCGTCGCAAACGTCGACGAGATTTTTCGCGCGGGAAACGATCTTATGGTAAACCTTTTGGCACATCAGGTCGACGTTCGGCCCGGCGCAGTCGTTGAGGTTCAGCGCCAGCGTAACGGCGCGGACGTCGAGGTGTTCCGCGTGCAACATACGGATAGTGGAGAGGATTTCGTCGGTTCTCAACATCGGGATTCGTTTCCGTCAAAAAGGAGCGAGGACGCGAGCGTCGACGGTCGCGAGCGAAGCGCGGCGGTCGGGCTCTCGTTTTCTCAATTTTCTCAATAAATATAATACGCGCGAACGGCGTAAAACGCGTCGAAACGTTCGACGAGAATCGGTCCGCAAAGCGCCGTTTCAACGCGACGCGGTTTCGAACGTTGATTATAGTCGAAATTCGACGTTTTTCAAGGCGGGGGGCTCGACCTTTTAAACTCGGCGGCAATTTTCCTTTTAAGGACGCTCCGCTCGAGAACTTTAGGTAAAAATAGGAAAAATGGGTAAAAAAGTAAAAATTTTGTGAAAAAAACGCGCGATTTTTGCGTCGCCCCCTCTTTACAAAAAACGACGATTATGCAAATTATAACAATTAGACGAACTTTTTGCGTTAAGTTGGAAAAGGTCGGCGGAATTTTACGGTAAAAAAGAAATTTCCCCGTTTATTTTTTTCGACAATAGCGCTAAAATATCGGAGGCTGTTGAAATGGTGAAGAGAGGGGTTTTTTGACGGTCGCGCGAAGTCGAACGTTTGAGCGACGGTCGCCCGTTAAAAAAATCTCGCGGCTTCCACCGAACGCCGTCGCTTCGATACGAATTTTATTAAAACAAGCGAAACAGATATAACTAACAATAAAAACGGACCGACAATAAGGCGAACGCTCCGCGCGGCGCCCAAAACGGTCGAGAGGAGGCGTCTCTTGGGTAAGACAAAGTCTTGTTGCCGCTACGCGGCGGTTGTGGTCGCTTTGATCGTGTTGCTGCGCGTCGGCGTCGGCTGCCATTTCCTTTACGAAGGTTTATGGAAGATGGACAAGTCGAACGGTTTTTCGTCGAAAGGGTTCCTCGGTATGGCCAAGGGCCCGACGAAAGATTTGTATTATATGTTCCTTCCCGACCTCGGCGGCGAAGAGCGTATTCAAATGGCGGAAGTTTATCGCGTCGTGATGCAAGGGGGAGAAAAAGCCGGGCAAAAACGCGTCGGCTGGACTCTTCCGGTTATCGAAAAGGAATGGTACGCCTATTACGACGCTTTTCTTAAGAAGTACGATCTCGACGAACTGGACGGCGTGGAAGCCGACGATCCGGAACTTCAAGGTTTGAAATCGCAACGGGAAGCGGCGCGCGACATTTTCAACCAATACGTCCTTTCGCTCCGCGAATACACGTTGGAAAATCGCGAAGATTTCCGCGGTTTCGTCGCGAGCAAACGTCGCTTTGAGGAAGCGCTCGCGAAGTCGAAGAACGACGCCGAATACCAACGCATTCGCGATTGGGACGCGCAACTGAAATACCGCAACGAAGGCGAAAAGTTCGCCGCCGTTCCGGTCGCGATGGGCGAAAACCTGCAACTCGCGCTCTGGAACGTTTTGACGCCGGAACAAAAAGCGAAGGGCGAACTGACCCCGATCGCTTACGGCGCGAATAAATCGGCGATTATGAACGCCGTCGCGAAGATTCCGTGCTTGAAGAATATCGCCGTTCCGACGACGATGGGCGCGCTCGACTTGGCCGTTACGCTCGGTCTGTCGGCGATCGGTCTCTGCTTGATGCTCGGTCTCTGCACCCGTTTGGCGTGCCTCGGCGGCGCGTTGTTTATGATCAACGTCGTCCTTTCGCAATTCCCGTGGCCGACCGTTTACCCGTATCCGCCGGAAGTCGTCGGGCACTCGATGGTCTTCAATAAGGACACGATCGAACTCGTCGTTCTTTTGGTTCTGGCTTCGCTTCCGGCCGGGCGCTGGGGCGGACTCGACTGGTTCCTTTGGAATTGCGTCGGTCAAAACCTGTATCGTTACTTTGGAATCGAAAAAGACCCGATTCCGGAAGTTTTGCAAGTCGAGAGCTGCAACTGACCGATAATCGCGAATAGAGAGAACACCGACCCGAACGTCGGCGCGGAAAAACGTCGACCGTTCGGCAACGCATACTAAGGAAATATAAACGATGAGTGAAAAGAAAGTAACGCTCGGTAAGAAAGAGGGAAGCGCGGCTCCCGGCGGTTGCTCGCGACGTAATTTTCTGAAAGCGGGCGCGCTCGCGGCCGCCGTTCCGGCGGCTAGCGTCGGGGCGTTTTATTACGGGTATTCGAAGACGCATCCGCGACCGCTTCGCGTCGCGATCCTCGGCGTCGGCGACGAAGGGAGCGTTCTCCTCGGCGCCTGCAATCCGGAATACGTGCAAATCGTCGCGTTCGCCGACGTTCGTCCGTACAACCAACACCGCGCCTTCCACGGCGACCGTTACGGCGACGTCGCTTTCGCCGCCCGTCCGGGTTTGATGGAAAAATACGGTTGGAAGACCGAAGACGAAGCGCGCAAACACGTTAAAGTTTACGGCCCTTACGAAGAACTCCTCAAAGACGCGAAGAAACTCGGCGTCGAGGCGGTCATCATCGGTTTGCCGCTCCACCTGCACGCGAAAGCGTCGGTTCAAGCGATGAGCCTCGGTCTGCACGTCCTCTGCGAAAAGCTGATGGGCCACTCGATCATCGAGTGTAAAGAAATGGCGCGCGCCGCGAAGAAGTTCCACAAGCACCTCGCGATCGGGCACCAACGCCACTACAACATCCTGTATCACGAAGCGACCGACCAAATCGAACGCGGTCTCCTCGGCGATATTCACTACATTCGCGCTCAATGGCACCGCGGGAACTCGCCGGGCGCCGACAGCTGGCAAATGCCGATGCCGTCCGACTTCAAACCGGAAGACCCGCAAGCGAGCAAGCTCCTCGAAGAATTGGCTTCTTGGAAGCAACAAATGAACGAAGCGCGCGGCGTCGAAATCGAAACTTGGCGCAAAAAGGTCGCGCAAAAACAAGCGCAAATCGACGACGCGTTGATGCTTCAAGAAGGCGCCGAGTATAAAGGCCTCGGCCTCAGCTCGCCGGCGGAACTCGGCTATCAAGAGATGACGGTTCCGGCCGCGAACGGTTACAAAGACTACAAACGTCCCAGCGCGGAAGAACTGATTCGTTGGCGCTTGTGGAAACGCACCGGCGGCGGCTTGATGGTCGAACTCGGGAGCCACCAACTCGACGCGGCCTCGATCTTCCTCGCCGCTTCGAACCGTCGCGCGGCGGCCCTCCGCGGCGAAGACCCGAACGCGCTTCCGGACGGCGGCAAAGTCCACCCGCTCCGCGTTCACGTTTCCGCGAACCGCAACCTGTTTGGCCTCGACCGCGAAGTCCAAGACCACATCACGACGCTCGTCGAATTCCCGGCGCCGAACTACGATCCGAACACGTTGGCCGGTCGCAAACGCACGATCACCGTTCAATACTCGACGATCAACGGCAACGGCTTCGGCGGGTACGGCGAAATCGTTTACGGCACCAAGGGCACGATCGTTCTCGAACGCGAACAAGACTCGCAACTCCTGCGCGGTCCGTCGACCAGCAAGGTCGAAAAGAAAGCCGCCGGAGCCGCCGCGCTCGACACGCAAGCGAGCGCCCCGGCTCAAAAAGCGGTCGCCGCGACCGGTCCCGCCGGCCCCGCCGTCAGCCGCGGTTACAAAGAACAAATCGAACACTGGGCTTGGTGCTGCTTGAACAACCCGAACGCGACCGATCCGGCGATTCAACCGCGCTGCAATCCGCGCATCGCGCTCGGCGACGCGGTCATCGCGCTCGTTACGAACATCGCCGCCGACAAGGGCGAAAGCGTTACGTTCAAAGAATCTTGGTTCGATCCGGACAACGACGAAACGCCGGAAAACGATCTCGGCGTCTTGAACGCGAATCCGAACCTCGACCAAGAAAAATACAAGTTGGCTTAATTCTTTTCGCCCCTCCGCGCTCTCGACTCGCGACGTTTCGGGAGCGCGGCGCGAAAGGCGGGTTTCGTCGGCTCGACCTTGCGAGTCGACGAGTCGTTTCGAAAATTACGTTCGTCGCGACGCCGAGTAAATCGCGTCGCCGACGGCGCTTAAAATAATATTTAGGTTGAAATAATGAATTTAACGAGCGAACAAAAAGAAATTGGGAAGGAAAACTTCCTCGCCGCGATCGGCAGTAAGTTGACTCGTCGCGATTTCCTGAAGCAATCGGCGCGCGCCGACTTGGCTTCCGGCAAGGGAATCGGCTCCTACTACTTCAAATACGGGACGGTCGACAAACCGGTTCGCGTCGCGGTTCTCGGAACCGGCGACGAAGGGAGCGTTTTGATCGGCGGGATCAACCCGAAATACATTCAAGTCGTCGCGATCGCGGACATTCGTCCGTACAACCAATACCGCGCCTTCCACGGCGACTGCTACAGCGCGAGCGCCGCGGCGGTTCGTCCCGGTTTGATGAAAAAATACGGTTGGAAAACCGAAGAGCAAGCGCGTCAATTCGTTCAAGTCTACAACGACTACAACGACCTCCTGAAAGACGCCGAAAAGCTCGGAATCGAAGGCGTTATCATCGGTTTGCCGCTGCACTTGCACGCTCCGGCCGCGATCAAAGCGATGCGCGCCGGCTGCCACGTCCTGACCGAAAAACTGATGGGACATAGCGTCGCGAACTGCAAGGAAATGATTCGCGTTTCGCACGAATGCAAAAAGCACCTCGCGATCGGCCACCAACGCCACTACAACGTCCTTTACGATCACGCGACGGCCCTCATTAACTCGACCGTCCTCGGCGATCTGCACTACATTCGCGCTCAATGGCACCGCGGCAACCTCCCGGGTTCCGACAGCTGGCAAATGCCGCTTCCGGAAGGCTCGAAAGCCGTCGACGTCAAGAAGGGCGAGTTGATGGGCGAACTCAAAGACTGGACCGCCGCCGCCGACCAAATGAAGGCGACGATCGCCCGCAACCGCGAACGCGTCGACGAAATCACCGCGAATCCGAGCGACGCCACCCTCGCCGAAGGGAAACGCCTCAATCGCGAAATTTCCGTCGCGGAAAAAGACTTGGCCGCGCTCGAAAAGAAAATCAAGCAAAAGCGCGCGCAACTCTCCGACTTCGTCCTCATTAACGGCGGCGAACTGAACGGCGTTAAGTACGGCAAAGCCGAAGATTACGGTTACCAAGCGACCGTCCGCGCGGAAGGCGAAGAAACCTACGACCGTCCGGCGATCGAAGAACTCATCCGTTGGCGCCTTTGGAACCGCACCGGCGGCGGGCTGATGGCGGAACTCGGAAGCCACCAACTCGACGCGGCGAACATCTTCATCGCGGCGGCGCACGGCGGCAAAAAGCAACGTCCGCTCAGCGTTTCGGCGTCCGGCGCGCGTTCGCTCTTCAACTCGCTCGACCGCGACGTCGACGACCACGTCGCCGCGTTGTACGAATATCCGGCGCCGGAATACGACCCGAACGACGAACTCGGCAAACAACGCAAAATCACCGTCGCTTACGCCACGATCAACGGCAACGGCTTCGGCGGTTACGGCGAAACGGTCTTCGGCACGAAGGGCACGCTCCAAATCGACCGCGAAAACGAAGCGCTCCTTTACCGCACCTCGGCGATCAACGACAAAACGCGCGTCGCCGGAACGAAGGGGAACCTCGACGTCGTCATTTCGGAAGACGGCGATAAACTCTCCTCCGCCATCGGTTACCAAGGCGTTTACGCGACCGACGTCAGCCGCGGTTACTGCGAAGAAATCGAACACTGGGCCTACTGCATTCGCAAGAACCCGGAAGCGCAAGCCGATATGGTCGACGAAGAGATTATGCCGCTCCTCTGCGCGACTTACGGTACGGAAGCGTTCGGCGACCAAGCGGGCGTCAAACCGCTCTTGCTGACCCGTTGCCGCGGCGAAGTCGCCATTTGGGACGCCATTATCGCGTTGGTTACGAACATTTCGGCCGACCTGAACGCGACCGTCGAATTTAAGGAATCTTGGTTCGACTACAATTCGGACGACACGCCGGAATTCGAGTACGCGGAAGCGCTCGTCAAGAACGCCGCCGACGGCGCGTCGGAAGACGAAATCGCGAAACGAATCGAAGCGGCGAAAACGAACGCCGTTCCGAACGTCAACCGTCCGGAATACGCTTGATCGTTAGACGTTTCGAGTCCGTTCGACGCGGTTCTTAGCGCCGCGTCGACGTAAATTTCGGAGACGAAAATAGAAAACCGGAGCTTTTGCCGTTCGGCGGGGCTCCGGTTTTTTAAAATCCGCATTAATAAAAAAAACGCCGGACAAAGCCCGGCGCATAGCCTACGATAGAATCGTAGGGGGGGTAAAAAAATGAACTTTCGTTCATTACTTTTATTATAGCGCCGACTTGCGTGGTTGTCAACTTTCTTTTTTCGTTTTTAGAAAATTTTCTACGATGAAAAATCGCACAATAGTTTATATTGACGGCTTTAATTTTTATTTTGGTTTAAAAGAAGCCGTAAAACAAAGAAACGCGCCTCATTCTATTTATTGGTTAGATTATTGGAAACTTGCCGAGAAAATTGTTAAAGATCGTGAGCTAATCGCGGTAAAACTTTTTACCGCTCGAGTTAAGAGTCAGGGAAAATCGGAGCGGCAGAACGCTTGGCTTAACGCCTTAAAAGTTTTTCGTCCTAATATAGAAATTATTTACGGGCGTTATTTATATAAAGAGGTTACTTGCGGGCAATGTGGAACGAGAACCGACTCCTTAATATGTTCGCGTTGTAAAAGTCGAACTCGAATTCCGGAAGAGAAAAAGTCGGACGTTAATATTGCTGTTGAAATGTTGACCGACGCATACGAGGATAAATTTGACACGGCGATACTTTTAACGCGCGATAGCGATTTAGTTCCGCCGATCAATAAGATTCACTCTATACCGTTAAGCGTGCCCAAAAAAATTGGCGTTGGTTTTTTACCCGGCAGATTGTCTAAAGAGTTAAAAAGTGTCGCCGATTTTCATTTCGTCATACAACATAAGAACTTAGAAGATTCGCGATTACCTTACAAGGTTGAAAAAAATAACGGCGAGTTTTTGTGGATTCCCGAATCGTGGAAAGATTAATTTTAATCAAAGGAAATACTACGATGAAACGAATTGTAATGTTGCTGGCTTTTTTTTCGCTAGCGCTCAATAGCGTTCTTTGGAGCGCGGAGCCGTCGAAAACCGCGCTTCCGGTCGTCGCGCCGGAGGAAGTTCAAATGGACGCCGCGACGCTGAACCGAATCGACGCGTTGGTCGAGGAGGCGATCGCCGACGGTCAAACGCCGGGCGCGGTCGTCGCGATCGGGCGCGGGAACAAGTTGGCGTTTCTGCGCGCTTACGGCGACCGTCAAACGGAGCCGACCGTCGAAAAGGCGACCGCCGACACGCTTTACGACTTGGCGTCGGTAACGAAAGTTTCGTCGACGGCGATCGGAATCGCGCTTTTGGTCGAGCGCGGCGAACTCTCTTACGACGATAAAATCGCGAAGTTCTTCCCGGAATTCGCGCAAAACGGCAAGGAAAACGTTACGGTGCGCGACTGCGTTACGCACGTTTCGGGCCTGACGCCGGACAACAGCATCAACGATTATATCGGTTTTAACCGCGACGAAATCTGGGCGAACGTTTGCAAACTCGGCCTCCGTTCGAAACCGGGCGAAAAGTTCTCGTACAGCGACGTCGGTTTCATTACTTGCGGCTATTTGATCGAGAAAATTTCCGGCGTTTCGCAAGACGAGTTTATGCGCGAAAACGTTTACCGTCCGTTGGGGATGTTCGATACGGGTTACAATCCGAACGAGGAACAACGCAAACGCTCGGCGGCGGCGGAGAAGCGTTCGCCGAAGGACGTCGATTGGATTAAGGGCGTCGTTCACGACCCGCGCGCTTACGAGATGGACGGCGTCGCCGGGCACGCGGGCCTTTTCGCGACGGCGGTCGATATGTCGATTCTCGGTTCGATGTTGGCAGGTCGCGGGACGTATGTTCCGGCGTCCGACCCGGAAAACCCGATTCAAATTTTGAAACCGGAGACGTTCGCGCAAATGACGGCGCCGCAAGCGGTTCCGCGCGGGATTCGTTCGCTCGGTTGGGACAAGCGTTCGCCTTACTCCGGCAACCGCGGCTTCAATATGTCGCCGTCGGCGTTCGGACACGGCGGCTTCACCGGGACGGCGTTTTGGGTCGACCCGGACTTCGACTTGTTCGTCGTTTTCCTTGGCAACCGTCTGCATCCGGACGGCAAGGGCGGAATCAACTCGCTCGCCGGGAAGATTGGAACGATCGCCGTCGATTCGATTCGCGAACGTCCGGACGCCGCCGCGACGAAGGCGTTTGTCGCGAAATCGGTTTATCGTTCGCCGAACGCCGGGAAATCGGACGTTCAAGGAACGCTCGCCGGGATCGACGTTCTCGACCGCGACGGTTATTCGCTCTTCAAGGGGCGCAAAGTCGGTCTTTTGACGAACCAAACGGGGATTTTGCGCGACGGTCGCCGCATTCCGAAGGCGATGCAAGACGCGAAAGTCGAGTTGACGACGCTCTTTAGCCCGGAACACGGCCTTTACGGCGTCCTCGACCAAAGCGACATTGGCGACGGCAAAGACTCCGAAACGGGGCTCCCCGTCTTCAGTCTTTACGGCGACGTCCGCCGCCCGACGCCGGAAATGTTGCGCGACGTCGACGTGTTCGTTTTCGACATTCAAGACGTCGGCGTTCGTTTTTACACTTATATTAGCGCGATGTGTTCGGCGATGCAAGCGGCGGCGGATCTCGGCAAGTCGTTCGTCGTTCTCGACCGTCCGAACCCGATCGGCGGCGAAGTCGTTTCGGGGCCGGGCCTCGACGCGGGGCGCGAATCTTACGTCGCGTTCTTCTCTATGCCGATTCGACACGGGATGACGGTCGGCGAAATCGCGCTCCTTTACGCGAACGAAATGCGCTTAAATCTCGATTTGACGGTCGTTCCTTGCGAAAATTGGAGCCGCGACCAATACTTCGACGAAACCGGCTTGACTTGGGTCAACCCGTCGCCGAATATGCGTTCCTTGACGGAAGCGCTCCTTTACCCGGGAATCGGGATTCCGGAGTTCACCAACATTTCGGTCGGACGCGGAACCGAGACGCCGTTCGAGGTTATCGGCGCGCCTTGGATCGACGCGGAGGATTTAGCCGCGAAGATGAACGCCGAAAACTTGCCGGGAATCGAGTTCGAACCGATTCGCTTCACTCCGACGGCGAGCAAACACGCGAACGTCGAGGTTTCCGGTCTCCGCTTCAAGTTGACCGACCGCGACGCGTTCCGGGCGGTCGAAACCGGCGTCGCGTTAATGTCGCGCTTGAAGAACGACTATCCGGACAAATGGGAGCGCGGGAACGCGAACACGTTGCTCCTGAACGACGAAACGCTCGAAGCGATCGAAGCCGGGAAGCCGGTCGCCGAAATCGCGCCCCTTTGGACGCCGGAAGTCGAACGCTTTAAAAAGATTCGCGCCGACTATTTGATTTATTGACGCGAAAACGACCGCCGCGCCGCCGTCGTTTGACTTGAAGCGGTCGAAGCGGCGGTCGAGCGATATTTAGCGAAGGCCCGTTTGGCGTTGGCGCGAGCTTTTTTCGCGCCGCGTCGCCGAAGTCGCCAACAAAACGGAAACCGTCGTCGACTGTTCGAGTCGGCGGCGGTTTTCGCGTTCTTGGCGAATGCGTTTCGCGTCCCGAAAAGAGCGAAACCGGTTTGACGACGGCGCTTTCGTCGAGTATAATAAGGACGTGGCAAAGAAAGGCGAGGAAAGGATGAACAACGATAAAGAGAGACGAATTATGGAAAAAATGATTGCGCGTTGTGAAAGAATCGAGGCGATTTTAAAAGAATACGGGCGCGATTTCAACGTTTTTTTAACCGACGTTGCCTTTCAAGACGCGTGTTGTATGAACGTGATTCGAATCGGCGATTTGGTCGGTCAACTTTCCGCCGAACTGAAAGCTCGACGTTCGTTGGGGCCTTGGGCGCAAATCCGCGCGGCAAGCGAATATTTGACGCGCGATTACGACGCCGCCGAACCGGAGTTGATTTGGGAAACGTTGCGGCAAGACGTTCCGACGTTGCGCGGCGTTTTGTTGGAAATCCTTGCGGAAAACGAGTTGGACGCCGGTTAACGCCGGTTGGGCGGCGACGGTTCGAGCGTTTTAGTCGGTCGCGCCGGGCGTTGGAGCGGCGGTTTAGGCGGTTTCGTTCGCCGCGTCGGGCGTTTCGTCGGGAAGCGGCGGCGCTAACGGGAGCGTTAGGACGAAACGCGCGCCCGGGCCGTCGACCGGTTCGCAGCGAACCGTTCCGCCGTGCAGCGTCGCGATTTGACGGACGATCGGGAGTCCGAGCCCGGTTCCTTCCGGACGGCGACCGTATTCGCGTCGCAATCGGAAAAAACGTTCGAAAACGCGCTCCGCCAACTCCGTCGGGACGCCGTCGCCGAAGTCGCGAACGACGAGCGAAACGGTTGCGTCGGCGACTTCGAGCGAAACGTCGAACGCGTTTTCAACGGCGAGCGAATCGGCGTTTTCTTCTTGATTATTGACGGCGTCGGCGTTATTTTGCGGTTCTTTATTGTTGTTCGGAGCGTTTCCGGGAGCGGGGGCGGTCGAGCGCGCGCCGTATTTGGCGGCGTTCGTCAACAGGTTCAGCGTCGCTTGTTCGAGGAGCCGCCCGACCCCGACGACTTGCGCCGCGTCGCAACGGAGCAAACGCGGCGCCGCGTCGCCGTCGGTTAACGAATCGGCGCAAGTTCGAACGGCGGCGCGGACGATTTCGTCGAGCGGAACCGTTTCCGGCGCTTCCGAAACGTCGGCGGCGTCGACGTTTGCGTCTTCTTCGCGGCGTTCGAGTTCCGCGAGTTGCAGTACGTCGCGGACGAGCGTTTGCAGGCGGCGCGTTTGCCGTTCGAGGATTTCGCGACATTTGGCGAGGCAAACGGGATCGCGCCAACCGTCGGCGTCGTCGAGGAGCTGAATCGCGCCGAGAATTCCGGTAAGCGGCGTCTTGATCTCGTGCGAGACGTTCGCGACAAAGTCGCGCCGGAACTTTTCTTGCCGTCGGGCTCGGTCGACTTCCGTTTTCAGGCGCTCCGTCGTCGCGCGCATCGACTCGGCGAGTTCGCGAACCGGCCCGACCGGCGGAACGGCGATTTCGACGCTCAGGTCCCCGGCGGCGATTCGCTCCGCGCTCCGTTGAAGGCGGTCGAGCGGGCCCGCGACGCGCCGAAGCAGGTACCAAACGAGGAACCCGGTCGCGACCGCCGCGACGACGAGGAGCGCGTCCGACGCCGTCGACGTTCGCCGAAGCGCCGCCGAAAGCTCGTCCGCTGGAACGACGAGGCGGATAATTTGCGTTTTTTGCCGACTTTGCAACGTCGCGGCGGCCCGAGCCGTCCAAAGTCCGTCGGCGTCGCGCCGCGTCGAGAATCCGCGACCCGTTTTCAGCGCGTCGACGACCTCCGGCTCCGAAAGGGGCGAGCGCAAGTCGGCGTTATCCGACGCGACGATCGCGTCCCCGCGAGCGTTGAAAATCGCGACGTCCCGTTCGTCGAACGAGAACGCGTCGCAGTAATGGTCGAGCGCGTCGAGGTCGTTTTCTTCGAGCGCCGGGCGGAAAAACCGA
>JAFSDX010000234.1 GCA_017436025.1 Thermoguttaceae bacterium | reverse complement strand
TTGGACGTCGCCGCCGTCAAGGCTCCGGGCTTCGGCGACCGTCGCAAGGCGATGTTGCAAGATATCGCGATTTTGACCGGCGCGCAAGTCGTCAGCGAAGATTTGGGCGTCAAGCTCGAAAACGTCGGCCTCGAATCGCTCGGTCAAGCGAAGCAAATCGTCGTCGACAAAGACTCGACCACGATCGTCGACGGCAAGGGCGAAAAAGCCGCTGTTAAGGCGCGCGCGGACTTGCTCCGTCGCATGATCGCCGAAAGCGAAAGCGATTACGACCGCGAAAAATTCCAAGAACGCCTCGCGAAGATCAGCGGCGGCGTCGCGATCGTTCAAGTCGGCGCGCACTCCGAAGCCGAAATGAAGCAAAAGAAAGACCGCGTCGACGACGCGCTTCACGCCACCCGCGCCGCGGCGCAAGAAGGGATTCTCCCGGGCGGCGGCGTCGCGCTCCTGCGCTGCAAAGAAGCGGTCGAAAAAGCGCGAACGAACGCTCGCGGCGACGAAAAGATCGGCGTCGATATTTTGACGCGCGCCCTCTCCGCTCCGCTGAAACAAATCGTCGACAACGGCGGTTACGACGGGACGGTCGTCGTCGACGAAGTGATGCAAAAGACCGGCTCGCAAGGTTACGACGCCGCGACCGGCAAGTACGTCGATATGTACGAAGTCGGCGTTATCGACCCGCTCAAGGTCGTCCGCGCCGCGTTGACGCACGCCGCGTCCGTCGCCGGGTTGATGCTGACGACCGAAACGCTCGTTACCGACGCGAAGAAAGATAAAGAAATCGGCGGCGCGGTTCGCTGATTTTGACGGTCGACTAAAAACGCCGCGTTCGTTCCGCTTATATTAGCGAACGAGCGCGGTCGACGGTCGGCGCAAACGACGGGCGGTCGGCGAAAGCGGGGCGCCCGTTTTTCCCGGACGCAAAGCGTTCGGCGCGAGCGGTTCCGGACGACGTTTCGGACGCTCTCTTTTTCTTTTCGACGTTTCAAAGGCCCGCGCGTCGAAAAAAAACGACGAAAAATGAAACGCTGAGAACTTAACGTTGCAAAATTAAAAGTAAAATGGCCGAAGTCGACTATTACGAAGTTTTAGGCGTCGAGCGAACCGCCTCCGAAAAAGAAATCTCGACGGCGTACCGCAAAGCCGCGATGAAATATCACCCCGACCGCAATCCCGGCGACGAGGAAGCGGTCGCGAAGTTCAAACTTTGCGCGGAAGCGTTCGAAGTCTTGAACGACAAAGAGAAGCGGAGCATTTACGACCGATACGGGAAAGCCGGGCTCGACGGCGCCGGAGTCGGCGGCGGTTTTCAAGACGTCGGCGATATTTTCGGCGCGTTCGGCGATATGTTCGGCGGTTTCGGCGATATGTTCGGGTCGTTTTTCGGAGGCGGAGGCGGCGCTCGCGTTCAACGGGGCGCGGACGTCCAATGCGCCGTTACGCTCGACCTGCGCGAGGCGGCCAAGGGCGCGAAGAAAGAAATTCGATTCCGCCGTCGCGAAGTTTGCCCGACTTGCGAAGGCTCCGGCGCGCGACCCGGGACGAAACCGGAGACTTGCCGTTTTTGCGGCGGTCGCGGGCGCGTTCAGCAGTCGACCGGCGTTTTTTCGATTCAAACCGTCTGTCCGAAATGCGGCGGGCGCGGAACGACGATCGCCGAACCTTGCGCCGACTGCCGCGGTTCCGGGTTGAAGGCGACGGAAGTCGTTCGCGAAATTCTCGTTCCGGCCGGCGTCGACGCGGGAACGCGGTTGCGCTTGCAAGGCGAAGGGGAGCGCAGTCCGAACGGCGGCCCGGCCGGCGACTGTTACGTCTTCGTTCAAATCAAACGGCACCCGCTTTTCCGTCGCGAAGGGCAAGACTTGATTTGCCAAATTCCGATCGGGTACGCGCAAGCGGCGCTCGGCGCGGAGATCGAAGCGCCGACGCTCGACGGGCCCGAAAAAATCAAGATCGCGCCCGGAACGCAAAACGGCGACCTCGTTCGCTTGAAGGGACGGGGGATGCCGACCCCGCGCCGCAACGCCGTCGGCGACTTGATCGTTCAGTTTTATATCGAGACGCCGACGAAATTGACGCCGGAACACGAAGCGGTTTTGCGCAAACTCGCGGAGATCGAGGGCGACGCGGTAACGCCGCAACGGAAGTCGTTTTGCTCGAAATTGAAAGATTTTTTCGACGATCTCTTCGCCGACGACAAAGATGAGAAGAAAAGCGGCGAAGAGAAAACAAAAGAAAACGAGAAAGACGGCGACGATTAACGCGAACCGGTAAAATAGGCAAACTTGGCCGCTTTGCGTCGAACTCGCGCTAAATTGCGGCGACGCGTCCGAGCAAAACGGCGAACGAGCGGCGGACGCGGACGGAAATTGGAAGCGAAATAATATCGTCGATTAAAATATAAGGAAAGGCCGGCGGTCGCGTCGGCTCCGGGGAGAACCGAATGGAACGAGAAACGAACGGCGCCGACGCGCAAGAAACGAACGAAAAGAACGAACAAGCGCGCTTCGAGGAAAACGTCGAAGCGACGGCGCAAGCGGTCTTTGAAGAGGCGGCGAAAGCGGCGGAAGCCGACGAACTGGCGAAGGTGAAAGCGGAACGAGACGAAGCGCGCGACCGAGCGTTGCGGGCGTTGGCCGAGTTGGAAAATTTCCGCGCTCGTTCGAACCGCTTGGCGAGCGAGGCGAGCAAGTACGCGTCGTTCGACTTGGCGAAGGCGATTCTGCCCGTTTGGGACGACTTGGGCCGCGCGATCGAAGCCGCCGAAGCCGCGCCGGACGGCGCAATCAACGCCGAGGCCCTTGTCGACGGCGTTAAAATGGTGTATAACAAGTTTTTGGAAGTCTTGGCGCAAAACGGCGTCGAGCGAATCGAAGCGTTGAACAAGCCGTTCGACCCGAATTTTCACGAGTCGATCGCGTCGCTTCCGAACGACGAACACCCGAAGGATACGGTGATTGTCGAAACGCAAGCCGGGTTCAAGTTGCGCGACCGCGTCGTCCGACCGGCGCAAGTCGTCTTGGCCGCTCCGACGCAACCGGCGCAATGAACGGTCGTTGTTGAACGAAAAAAGATAAAGCGAACGAAAAGTAGAATTTGTTGAGTGAAATAGTTTAGAAAGCGTTAATTTAAAAATGCCGACTTACGAGTATTGTTGCGACGCTTGCCAAGAAAACGTCGAAGTTTTTCAAAAAATGAGCGAAGAACCGCTCGAAGTTTGCCCGAAATGCGGCGAAAAAGCGTTGCGGCGGTTGATTAGCGGCGGTTCCGGCTTGATTTTTAAGGGTTCCGGTTTTTACATTACCGACTATAAAAACAAGTCGACGTCCTCCGCTCCGGCGTCGAAGTAGCGTTCGCGGCGAGGCGGTCGGCGAAAGGCGGTTAAAATGCGATGTCCGATTTGCGATAAACAGTTCGCGCTCGACGACGAGAACGCGGCGTTGCCGTTTTGTTCGGTTCGTTGCAAGTCGATCGACGCGAAACGTTGGTTGAACGAGGAGTATACGTTCGAGACGGTGAATCTCGACCGACTCGAAGAGGAGATCGCGGGGCTCGAAGCGGAAACGGCGGAGGAGCCCGGCGAGAACTGACGTTGAAAGCGTCGGCGTTCGAGCGTCGACGCGAGCGAGAAAACGAAGCGGCGCGTTCGGTTTCCGTCGTCGGACGGAGGGCGAACGCGTTTGCGTTTTTCTTGCGACTCGGACGGCGGCGCGATTTTCGGGAAAAACGAGCGAAATTTTGCGTCTTTTGCGATTATTCTTGTTTTATCGCGGGCGCTTTTCTTGATAATTTTGCGACTTCGGATAAAATAAAAGAGACGGTTTGCGTCGCGGCGGCTCGGCGGTCGAGCGGAGCGCGGCGTCGACGAAAAAACGCGGAAACGAAGACGCGGTCGAACGCGTCGCCGACGGGAGGTTCGAAATGAAGGGAATTACCGATCTCGACGAAGGGACGCTGCGACGCGTCGACTGGCTGGAACTCGCGCCCGCGACGATTCTTGCGCAAGCGTTTTCCGCGACGTTTAAAACGTCGTTTTTGCTCTTGGGCGCGCTCGGGCTCGCGCTCTTCGCGACGGCGGTCGGGGCGACGAAGGTTCCGGACGTCGGCGCTTGGGGCGACTGTCCGTTTTCCGCGTCGGCTCGTTGCGTCGGGGCGCTTTGCGCGCATTGCGGCGGCGCGACGAACGAAGCGACCGACTCGGCGGCGATTTTAGCGGCGTCCGCGTCGGAAGGAGCGGAAGTCGGAGCGGAAGTCGGAACGGGCGCGGAAGCGGGAACGGGAGCGAAACCGACCTGCGGCGGAGCGGTTTGCGCGGCGCATTCGGTCGCGTTGTTGGCGGCGGTTTGGTTCGCGTTGGCGATCGCTCGAACGACGACGGCGCGCTTGGCGACGTCGGGGCGTTCGTCGACGGCGGCGTCGCTGAAGTTCGCGACCTTGCGGCTGAAGTCGCTCGTTATCCCGGCGCTGGCTCCGCTTCTGTTCGCGGCGGCGCTTTGGGCGACCGGCGCGGTTGCGAAATTTGCGGCGGGAAGCGGCGTTTTGGCGGCGGTCGCGGCGCCGATTAGCGCGTTGGCGTTTTGGGCGTTCGTCGTTTTGGGCGCGCTGACGGCGGTCGCGTTTCCGTTGGCGACGGTCGCGGTCGCGGCGGAGAAGAGCGACGGCTTCGACGCGTTGGCGCGGGGCGTTTCGTATGCGACGCGGCGCCCGTTGCACTTGATTTTTTACGCGGTTTTGGCGGCGCTTTTGACGGCGGTCGGCGCGGGGCTCGTCGCTTGGGCGGCGGAAACGGCGCGCGGGTTTTACCTCGGAGCGTTCGGCGGCGACGGCGGCGCTTGGGGCGAATTTTGGAATCTCGCGCTCTTTTCGCTTCCGGCGTCGTATTGCGGCGTTTCGGCGGTCGTTTATACGTCGGCGATTTACTTGGCGTTGCGCCGTTCGGTCGACGGGACGCCGTTCGACGCGTTCGCCGCCGACGGTTCCGA
>JAFSDX010000233.1 GCA_017436025.1 Thermoguttaceae bacterium | reverse complement strand
CGCGCGGCGCCGAGCGAAGCGAAGACAGCTTCAATCCGTATTACGCCGAGGAAACGGACGAAGAAGTCGTCGACGATATGAGCGAGTTCATTCGCGGAACGCGAGATTAGAAAAGCGCCGCCGTTCGAACGGCGACGCTTTTTTCAACGCTAACGGGACGTTTCGGCGTCGTTCGTCGCGACGGCGGTTAGCGCGAGCGTCCGGACGGCGGCTGCGAGCGAGAGACCGCGAGCGTCCGCCCAGCGAAGAAGCGGTTCGAGTTCCGCGTCGTTTAACCGAACGAAAACCTTGTGGTCGCGTCGTTCGGCGTCGGCGACCGGAGCGCGTCCCGTCGCTTTCAAGCCGAGGTCGCGACGAATCGCTCGTTTCGTTTCCGCTTGCGAGCGGGGAAGACAGACGGCGAGCGCTTTCAAGCCGAGCGCGCGTTTTTCTTCGTGCGAAAGTTTCGAATAGTCGCGCATCATAACGTGGTCTCCGTTAACGATTTAGGGGTTAAGTCGTAACGGCGGGCGATTTCGTTGCCGAACGCGTCGCGGAGGCGTTGCAAGTCGGCGCAAACCGCTTCGACGAGAGCGAGTTCTTCGTCCGCAAATTTTCGTCCGTTTTTCGCGTCGAGCCGCAAGCGTTCGAATTTCGACGCTAAGTCGAGCAATTCGGCGCCGCCGGGAAGTTCTTCGCGAATCGCCGCATTGACGGCTTGCCGCGCTTTTTGCCGTTTGTATTTTTGGGTAAGATCAAGTATGCTCACGATTTACGCTCCTTTCGTTAAAGCGGTCGCCCGCCGCCGCTTGCGCGAACGGCGGGCTTCCTGTCGGTTGCGACGATTACCAGGGCGTCGTCGTCTTCGTGTAGACGGCGGTCGGGCCGGTGGTATACCAAACTTCGACCTGTTCGTAAACCTCGAAGCCGTTTTTCGACGCGCGCTCCGCCTCAACTTGCGAATCGGTTTCGCGCTTTTTCCCGGTTTCGTCGACGATCACGAAAACTCGTTTCGTTTTCATTTTACTTCTCCTGTTCAGGATGGGTTAAAAAGTCGTTGGGGAAGCCGTTTCCCCCAACCGACAAACGTATTATAACATATTTTCGATAGCTGTAAATGTGTAAAACGGGAAAAATTCGCAATTTTAAGGGTTTTTTATGAGCGTTGGAGCGATTCGCGCGGGGCGGGCTTACGTCGAGCTAAGCGCCGACAACCAAAAACTTATCGCGGCGTTAAAGAGAGCCGAGGAAAGCGTCGCCCGGTTCGGCGCGAAGGCGTCGGAACTCGGAGCGCAGTTTGCGACGTTGGGCGTCGCGACCGCCGCGCCGCTCGCGTTCGCCGTGCAAAATTTCGCGGCGTTCGACGACCAAATGCGAGCCGTGCAAGCGGTTTCCGGTTCGACCGGCGCCGAGTTCGAGGCGTTGACGGCGAAAGCGCGCGAACTCGGTCGCACGACGTCCTTTACGGCGGAGCAAGTCGCGAGCGGAATGGTCGAACTCGGACGCGCCGGGTTCAAAGCGCCGCAAATCGACGCGGCGATCGCGTCGGTGATGGATTTGTCGCGTTCGACGCAAACGGAAATTCCGCTCGCGACGGAGATCGCCGGGAACGCGTTGCGAGCGTTCGACTTGGAAGCGAGCGAAATGGGGCGCGTCTGCGACGTCTTGACCGCGACGGCGAACAACTCGTCGCAAACGCTCGAAGATTTGGGCGAAGCGTTCAAGTTCGTCGCGCCTATCGCGAAAGACGCCGGAACGTCGATCGAAGACGCGGCGAAAATCGTCGGAACGCTCGCGAACTTCGGGATTAAAGGTTCCTTGGCGGGAACCGCGTTCAAAAACATCCAGTTGAAGATGACCGACCCCGACGTTCAAAAGCGGTACAAGGAACTCGGAATCGACGTCGTCGACGCCGACGACGGTTCGCTTCGCAATATGGCGGACGTGTTGCGCGAACTCGGCGCCGCGACCGCTTCAATGCCGAACGCGGAAAAGCTCGCGACGTACAAAGACTTGTTTTCGACGTCGGCTTGAGCGGCGGCGTGAAGCTGACTTCGGCGAATTTTACCGGAATGTACGACGCGATCGACAATTCGCAAGGAACGGCGGCGGAAACGGCGGCGGCGATGGACACCGGAATCGGCGGGGCGTTCCGTTTGACGGAATCCGCGCTCGAGGGGGTGAAACACGCGCTCGGCGACGCGCTAACGCCGACGCTGAAAGAGCTTGCCGACGAGATTCAACGCGTCGCGGGAACGACGAGCGCTTGGATCGCCGAGAATAAAGAAACGGTCGTTTGGATTGCGAAAGCGGCGGCGGTCGCGACGGTCGCGGGCGGTTCGACGTCCGCGTTGGGGCAAGGCGCGAAAATGGCGTCGTCGACCTTTTCGGCGCTCCGGACGGTCGGGCAAGGATACGTCGGCGTCCTGAACGCCTTGACCGGTTCGTCCAACGCCGCGACGCGAGCCGCGCGGGCGCGCGAAATCGCCCAAAAGAAATTGGCGGTCGAGACGAAAGCGCAAGCGCAACTCGACCGCGCTTACGCCGCCGAAACGAAGGCGAACGCGGCCGCGCGGGCTCTCGGTTTAAAGCTAACGAAAGCGGAGACGGCGGCGGCGAAAGCGCGATTTGTCGGCGAACGTCTTTCCTTTGAGGCTCAAGCGGATTCGATTCGCGGCGCTTACAACCTCGCGGCGGCGAAGCGTCAAGAAGCGACGCACGCTCGAATCGCGGCGACGGCGACGCTGCAGAACGCGCGCGAAGCGGCGAACTCGGCGGTTCAAATGTCGCGAGCGGCGGCCGGAGGCGCGCTGTTGCGGCGTTCGTTCGCTATGCTCGCCGCGTCGCTCGGCCCGATGTTGGCGATCGGCGCGGTTACTTACGCGATTACCCAATTTGGCGAAGCGTCGGCGCGAGCCGCCGAGAAGGCGAGGGAAGCGAGCGACGCGGCGGCGGAAACGTCCCGCGCAAACCAAGAACAGCGCGATAGTTACAAAACGCTTTTCGAACGTCTCGAAGAACTTAACGCGAAATCCGCGTTGACCAACGCCGAATTTGTCGAAGCGAAGGGAATTATCGCGCAACTGACCGGCGCTTACGGCGAACTCGGCTTCACGCTCGACGAAACGGCGAAGAAGTTTGGCGGTCTTACCGAAGCGCAAGAAGCGTTCAGTAAAAAACAACGAGAGCAAAGAAAGGCCGACCTCGCAAACGAAGACGCCGCGTTAAACGCCGAGCTTGAACAACTTGCGAAACGTCGCGACAATCTTATCGGCGACGATTTGACGCTCGGCGGCTATATTGCGGGCGTTAAACACTTTTTCGGTATGCAAGGCGGAACGGAAGAGCAAATTACGGAAATTAACAATCGCGAAGCCGAAATTCGCCGCAAGTTAGCCGCAAATAAACTTGAAGCGGAAGGACTTAAGATTCAAGAAGACGCGGCGCAAGCGGCGGCGGAAGAGAGCGAGGCGCAAGGCGGGGGCGGGAAGTCGAAACCGGAAGTCTCCGAAGAAGACCTCGACAAGGCGAAAAAGACGTCGGACGATTACGACGAAGACGCGGTCGACGACCCGTTCGAGAAGAAGCGTCAAGAGATCGCCGACAAGTTCGACGCTTACGCCGAAGCGCAAAAGACGATCGCGGCCGCGTCGAGCGACCCGAACGCGGAAGCGATTCGAGCGGCGAACGTCGCCGACGCGCAAGAGCGGGCGGCGCGGGATACGCGACGCGTTAATTTCGAAGAGCGGCTCGACGGAATCTCCAAGATCGGCTCGGGACGAACGGAAGCGCGACGCGACCTCGGCTGGGCGCAAGCGCGAAACGCGGCGGCGAATATGGCGCTCGCCAACGCGACGGCGGGACGCTTTACCGCCGAAGAAAAACAAGAGGCGTTCGACAAGAAGCGCGCCGCCGACCGAAGCGTCGCGGACGCGGAAAAAGAGCTTCGCGCCGCCAAGCTGTCGAAAGACGCGACGCGAATCAAGACGGCGGAAGAGAAACTCGCCGACGCTCGCGACCTCGCCGACGCGGAAACGACGAACTACGCGTCGTTCGACGTCGAGACGGCGCGCGGGCTCGTTCGGCAAACCGCGAACGAAGTCAAAGGGTTCGCTTTCGAAGCGTCGCACGAAAACGCCGACGCCGCTTACGCGCGGTTTATCGCGGCGAACGAAGCGCTCGACGACGCTTACGCGAGCGGCGACGAGAAGCAAATCGAAGCCGCCGAGGAAGAGGTCGCCAACTCGCAAGCCGATTTGGAAACCGCGAACGCCGACCTCGCGGCGATCGTCGAAGGCGCGCAAGCGGGGCGGGCGCAACTCGCTTCGAGCGGCTCGTTTAACGCGTTCGAAGCGGCGGGGCTCGGCTCGAACGATTGGGAGAAAACGGAGATGGAGAAGCAAAGCGCGTATCTTCAAAGAATCGCCGACGCGGCGGAAAAGGCGGCGAACGCCGACGACGAGGGAGACGACGACGCGATATGAGCGCAAGTTATTTGACGGTCGGAGGTTCCGACGCGCTAACGGTCGAGAAAAACGACGCGCTTTCGGTCGATTCGCTCGCGGTCGACGGACGGCTTGACGGTTCCGGAACGGTCGCGACGAAATCGCGGGCGCTTTCCGTTTCCGGCGTCGCGGCGGCGTCGGTCGAGTATGTTTTCGAAGACGATTTGATCGAAATCGGCGAAACGTTCGACTCCGGCGAACGGAGTTACGGCGCGTCGCCGCAAAGCGTCCGGAAATACCGGATTCGCGGAACGGACGACCGTTTCGTCGCGTATATGCGGGCGATGAATTACTTGGCGAAAAACTTCCAGCTCGACGCGAACGCGTTCCCGACGGACGACGGCTTGACCCTTTCGTCGGCGACGTTGAAGCCGCTTCCGGGCGTGAAGGCTTGGGAGTTCGAAGCGACTTTCGCAAAACCGCAAACGGTCGTCGAAGAATGCGATTACGAGTTTTCGACGACCGGAAAGACGGCCCGCTTAACGCATTCGCTCGAAACGGTTTCCGCGACGCCGCGCGAAGGTTTCGAAGTAATCGACTTCGAATGCGGCGTCAACGCGAACCGAAACGGCGGCGTCGACGCGCGTAAGACGGAGTCTTTTTCGACCTCGCGCGCAAACGACGATAACGCAATCGCTTCCGAAAGAACGGCTTAACCGCGATATGCGAATTATGCTCGCGCGGTTTGCCGAATCGATTGACGCCGGACGGGTACGCGCCGGGCGAGCTTCTTTTTCTCGGCGTCAAGGCGAAGTCGACGCGGTTTGAAAACCCGTTGACCGGGCGGCGCGACTGGTATTGGCGGGCGACGTATTCTTTCGAAGCGTCGCCGAATACGACGATTCCGTTTGGCGAGAATTTGATCGAAAAGCGCGGTTGGGATTACGCTTGGCGCGCGACGCTCGAACGAGAAAACGACGAGACCGGCGAAAAGGAAACGTTTGTTCGTCAAATCAACGTCGAGCGCGTCTATCCGCTTTTGGACTTCGCGGCGCTTTGCATTCCGGTTCCGAACTGAAAGGAGAACGTCGATGGCTAAAGATTTATCGCGGCGCGAGTTGCGGGAAATCGTCGCGGCGTACAAGGGCGGGGAATTGGGCGGCTCTCGCGGCGGTCGCTTTGTCGGCGGCGTTTCGAGCGAAGCGGTCGTTCGCAACGCGACCGGCGCGCTTCTCCGTTCCGGAACGCCCGTTAAAATAAGCGGTTTCGCGCAAAGCTTGACGTTCGACGCGGCGCTCTTGCGGCTCTTGAACAACAAGTTGACGCTTCGAGCCGTCGCCGCTTCGTCGGACGACGCGCCGGAAACGGTCGGCTCGACCTTGGAGCCGATTCGCGCCGACGGACTCGGACGCGTCAAACTCGACGGGCTTTCGGCGGCGCGAGTAACGTTTCCGGACGGCGGCGACGATTACGAATACGCGTCGGCGACGTTCGTCGCGGCGGAGAGCGGCCCGTTTCGCATCCTTGCCAAATCGAAACTAAGCGCCGAGCGCGTCGCCGTTTGCGCGTTGGCGAAAGTCGCCGGGAACGTTGAAGCCGAAACGGAAAAAGAGCCGGGAATTTGGGGCGGCGTTCAGATTTCCGTTGCGAAAGAGCAAATCTCGGGCGCGATCAAGAACGTCGTTAATTGGCGCGGCGGCTTAATTTGGAACGGCTCCGCGTTTTGGCCCCTCACGCTCGACGAGAATTATCGCAAGGCGTCGTGGATTAAGCTCGACGATCCGGAACCCGGCGTCGATTACGGCGAAGCGGTTACGGTCGCGCTTGACGATACGCTGGTCGCGTCGTGGCTGGAATTGGAAGGCGACGACGCGATCGACTCCTTGGGACGTCCGATCGCGTCGCCCGTCGCCGCGCTTCGCGTCGCGCCGGAGTATACGCAAAATAGGGTTTTTATCGTTCCGGCGCCGAACGGCAACACGATGATTTTAGACGACAACGCTTACAATGGGAAATACGTATACCAACGTAAAATCGAAACGAGCGATTTTATTACCGGCTTACGTCTTCCACGATCTCTTGGCGGTTACCGAGGATTGGAATCTTATGAAGGCGGCTTGAACGATACTATTAATAACGACGCGGTAATTTGGGATATTTATTGGAAAGGCTTTCGTTTTCGAAGCCCGACAAATTTCGGTTGGGTACTCGGAAAGAGGTTCGATTGCGATTGGGATTTTTTGCGCTTGGAATATTGCTTGGAACCCGACGCCGACGGCGTAGCCGACAGTTATGACCGCGTTTGTAAAATTCACTGGAAAGGGTTTCGGATACGAACCGGTTCGGCCTCCGAGTATTTAGCAACGGGAGTCGCCGCCGGTGAAGGAATCAAAATTTCTTACGCCGACAATACCGCGACGTTTAGCGTGTCGTTGAGCGACGAGCAAAAGGAAGCGCTGAAAGGCGACAAGGGCGACCAAGGCGAACCGGGGGAACCCGGCGCGGACGGGAAGGACGGCGTCGACGGTAAAGACTTTACGTTTGAAGACTTTACGCCGGAACAGCTCGAAGCGCTCAAAGGCGAAAAAGGGGACAAGGGCGACCCCGGAGAGCCCGGCAAAGACGGCGAAAAGGGAGAAAAAGGCGACCCCGGCGCCAAGGGCGAGAAGGGCGATCCCGGCGAAAAAGGGGCCGACGGACAAGACGGAGCGACGGGGCCGCAAGGGCCGCCGGGGCCCGCCGGAGCGGATGGAAAAGACGGCGTCGACGGAACGAACGGCGTTGACGGTAAAGACTTTACGTTTGATATGTTCACGCCGGAACAGCTCGAAGGATTGAAGGGCGAACCGGGTAAGGACGGCGAAGACGGGAAAGACGCGGACTGGTCGACGCTTCATATCGGCGACGCGGTTCGCAAGCCGAAACTCCGAAAGTCCGTCGCGACGGGAGTTGTCGACGACGCGCCGCTTCTTTCGGAACTTGGCGACCCATCCACTGTCGACGTCGTTTCATACGTCGGCGAGTTTTCCGAGTCGGACGCGATCGCCGGGTATGAGTCGCCGCCGACGGCGAAGTTTTTGAAGACGCTAACCCTTGCCGAGAAAACTGTTATCACCGGCGCAACGTTGGGGTTAAGCGAAATGGCGTCGACGGGTGCGGTCGCGG
>JAFSDX010000232.1 GCA_017436025.1 Thermoguttaceae bacterium | reverse complement strand
GTTCCAACCGCGAAACGCCGGGTTCCAACCGCGAAACGCCGGGTTCCAACCGCGAAACGCCGGGGTTCAAACCGTGAAACGCCGGGGTTCAAACCGCGAAGCGCCGGGGTTCAAACCGCGAAACGCCGGGTTCCAACCGCAAAACGCCGGGGTTCAAACCGCGAAACGCCGAGGTTCCAACCGCGAAACGCCGGGTTCCAACCGCGAAACGCCGAGGTTCAAAGTTTACAACCGTAAAACGCCGACCTCCCGCTCGTCGCGCTCCACGTCGTCTTCGAACGCGAGTCTTTCGACGGTTGTTTGGCTCTCGACGCCGCGCCGCCCGGTTTAATCGTCAAAACCGTTAAACCTCAACATTTTTCTTTTGATTCGACGCTCAAACCGCCGCGCCGCGAGTATCGAGCCCTCCAAACGCTCCAACGTTTCTTAACGGCGCCCCAAAAAAACGCCCCGACGGTTCCCCGTCGAGGCGCTTTTCCAATCCGTTACAACAACCGATTAACGCAACGCAATCCCCGCTTTCGCGCACTCGCGAATCATCTCCGGCGGCCAAATCGACGCTTGCGCTTCCCCAATATGCGCGCAACGCAAGAAGAACATACACAAACGCGACTGCCCGATTCCGCCGCCGATCGAAAGCGGCAACTCGTCGTTCAACAACGCTTTATGGAACGCCAACTCGCGACGCTCTTCGCAACCTTCCAGTTTCAGCTGCTTCAAGAGCGCCCGTTTGTCGACGCGAATCCCCATCGACGAAAGCTCCAGCGACCGTTTCAAAATCGGGTTCCAAAGCAAAATGTCGCCGTTCAAACCGAAATAACCGGGCTCCGTTTCCGAACTCCAGTCGTCGTAGTCCGGCGCGCGCCCGTCGTGTTTTTCGCCGTTCGACAGTTTATGCCCGACGCCGATAAGGAAAACGGCGCCGTATTTGCGCGTAATCTCGTGTTCCCGCTCTTTCGGCGACAAATTCGGATATTCGTTGAGCAAATCTTCCGCTTGCACAAAAGTGATTTGGTCGGGCAAAATCGGGCGAATGTGCGGATATTCGTTATAAACGCCCCGTTCGACGTCCTTAAAAACGTCGTAAATCGCCTCGACGACGTCGCAGAGATAGTCGAGATTGCGGTCTTCCGGCGCGATCGTTCGCTCCCAATCCCATTGGTCGACGTAAAGCGAGTGAATATTGTCGAGTTCCTCGTCGGCCCGAATCGCGTTCATATCGGTGTAAATCCCGTAACCGGGCGGCATTTGGTACTGCGCCAACTTCATCCGCTTCCACTTCGCCAACGAATGCACCACCTCGGCGCGTCGGTCGCCCATATCCTTAATCGGGAAGGAAACCGCCCGTTCGACGCCGCTCAAGTCGTCGTTGACGCCGGTTCCGGAGAGAACGAAAAGAGGCGCCGTAACGCGACGTAAATTCAATTCCGTCGCAAGCCCCTCTTGAAAATCCTCTTTCAAAAAGAAAATCGCCTGCTCCATCAATTCCGGAACCAGCTTCGGAACGTATCCGGAAGGAAGAATTAAGGCCATAACGACGCTCCTTTTCGCAACAACCGCGCAATTTCAACTCAAAAACATATTTTCGCAACGCGCCGTCGAACAAGTCGAAACGGAACGCGCCGACGCTTATTTTCGTTTTCGCCAATAATATCGTTCATTATAAATTTGCGGCGCGACGCGTCAAGGGGCCCGTTCGGTTCCGCGTCAAGATTCGCCGACTTCCCCTCTTTTTTCCGCCGTTTTCTTGTCGTCGGTCGAGCCGAAGCGCCGCGCCGCTCTCCTCCCTTCTTCTCCTCCCTATAGTATTAATGACAAAATCGCCGTTCGACGCAAAAAAAACGCCGCTCGTCTTTTCGACGAACGACGTTTCAATCGTTTCAACCGATTCAATCGCTAAAAACGGCGCATTTTACTTTTTCGGCGCGCAAGCCTCGGCCAACTTCGCGTACTTCGCGGCGTCGGCGGCGTTTTTCAGCGCTTTCGACATTGTCGCAAGGTTCGCGTAAGGAACGTAAAGCGCGGTTTTGTCGACGACGCCGGCTTCGACCGCTCGCGCCAACGTCGCGACCGAGCGTTTCAACATCGCGACGCCGTCCTCTTTCTTCCCGCTTTTCCAATAAATCGCGCCGACGGCGGCCAGTTGCGTTCCGATCTCGGCGGCGTCCTTCGGCTTGACCTCGCCTTCAATCTTTTGGAAGAGCGCGTCCGCCTTCGCGAAGTGCGCCGTCGCTTCCTTGGCGTTTTTCAAGCCGTTGAGGAAATCCGCCCCAAGCCGCGCGTTCAGAACGCCGACGATCGCTCGGTCGGTTTCCGGACGGAATTGCAACGCGACTTCGAGATATTCGAGCGCCTTGCGACCGGAAATGATCGCCTGCTGGTAATCTTTGCGGGCTTCGAAGATTTTAGCGGCGTTCGCCAACGCTTGTCCGGCCGTCCAACGCGCCGACGCGGCGGAAACTTCGTCGAGCGTCTTCGCCAAATACTTGTCGACCGTCGAACGCAAATCGCGAGCGTATTGGTCGAGTTGCGTCGCGTCCGGCATTTCGAGCCCGACTTCGAGTCCGGTTCGCCAAACTTCGAGACGAGCGCTCGCCAAATCGGACTTTTCGCCGCGCGCCGCGTCGATTTCTTTCGCGATTTCGTCGGCGGCCTCGATCCATTCGAACGCCTTCTCTTGGTCGCTCGGGTCTTTCCAGCTTTTGCGAGCGACGGCCAGCGCGACGGCGAGGTTCGCTCTCATTTCAAGCGCCTTCCCAGCTTCGATCACGTCGGCGGTCGGGTTCGCTTCGCCGAGCGTTTTCAGCATCTTCAACGCGCTTTGACCGAGCGAAATCGCGCCGTCGTAATCCGGTTCCGCCGCTTCGCGTTTGAGGGCCGAGCCGAGCAAAACGCCTTCGATTTGGTAAAGCGGGTGTTCGACGAACGCGTCTTCGACCGCCTCCATATATCGGGAAGCCGCGTCGATTTCGCCCGATTGAATCAACGCGTCGATCAGCGTC